>JBEQAI010000071.1:0-11630 GCA_041640415.1 Ammoniphilus sp.
CCACTTGCCAATGACCACTTTTTGCTGATTTCCTCCGCTCAGATTGCCAACCAGCTGGTGAATACTAGACGTTTTAATCCCTAATCGATCCACAAGCAGTCCCGATTTTGCCGCTTCCGAGCTTTGACGGACAAAGCCGAAAGAAGTAAACTGACGGAGACTGGCTAAGGTCAAGTTGTTTCGAACGGATTCCTCCACTAGGATTCCTTCTTTTCTCCGTTCTTCCGGTACAAGCACCACACCTTCCCGTACCGCGTCCGTGGGCTGATGGATCGAGAGCCTTTTCCCACGCAGCATCATCTTTCCTTCATCGCGTGGATCCGCGCCAAACAATACCCTCGCCAATTCCGTTTTTCCTGCGCCGACTAGACCTGCCACAGCCACAATTTCGCCTTCACGAACATGCAAATCAACGCCCCGGACCTTTTGGCCACTCTTGATCCCACGAACCTCAAGCAGCGTATCACCGAGTGGAACGTGTTTTTTCGGAAACTCTTCCGAAAACGATTTCCCTAACATATCGGCAATCACTTGATTGATCGTTGTATCCCCTGTTGCTTTCGTCGAAACATGCTGACCGTCTCGCATGACTGTAATGCGATCACAGATCTGGAAAATCTCCGGAAGGCGATGTGAAATAAAGATCATGCCGACCTGTTGCTGTTTCAACTGCAGCATTAAAGAGAATAGCTGATCCGCTTCCTTGACACTTAAAGGAGCCGTCGGCTCGTCAAAGATTACATATTTTACATCCTGAGCAACCGCCCGGGCAATGAGCACAATTTGCTTTTCGGATAAAGTAAGCTCTTCTGCTTTTTTCCGAACCGGGATCTTAAACCCTAATCTCGCTAGGATTTGTTCAGCATCGCGATAAAGGCTGGACCATTTAAAAAAGGAACCCTTTCGGTTCACCTGGCGATCCAGTAGAATATTCTCAGCTACGCTTAAGTAGGGAACAAGAGCGACGTCCACTTCCTGATACACACACTGAATGCCGTACTTCTTAGCGTCTGCAGGAGCAGTCATTTCCACCTTTGTCCCATCAACAAAAATGTCTCCCTCATCAGACGTATAGGCACCCGTTAAAATTTTCATTAGCGTACTTTTCCCGGCTCCATTCGCTCCGAGCAAGGCATGAATTTCTCCCGCACGCAATTCAAAGTCCACTCCACGAAGAGCCGGAACACCTGAAAAGGATTTTTGGATTTGCTTCATCTCCAATTTGGCCATGCTCCATCCCTCCTTCTTAAATAGAAGATTCCCGTTGATCACCCACGACCAACGGGAATACTATTTTCTTATTTTGGGTTTTGAGCTTCAAGCTCCTTCATCCATTCTTCAAGGCCTTGCGTGCTTTCTCCCCAACCCTTAATGTGCTTGGACAAGTCTCCCATTGTAACTTTTTCCTTAGGCAATTCATCGCGAGTCACCAAAATGGGATCTAGGGTTACCAGCTGTGGAGTTTCTTCCCCTTTAATCTTCTTATAAAGGAAACGAACCTGTACACGTCCAATATCGGTAGGATCTACAGCAGCTGAAGCTACCCATGGGGAGTTGGGATCTTGAATCATCTGTAAGTCTTCATCACTTAAATCAATGCCGTACACTTTAATTTCCGTACGTCCTGCTTGCTGAATCGCACGAACTGCTCCTTTCGCAAATTCATCCCAAGAAGCCCAAACCGCTGTGATATCGCCTGGGTTCGGATACTTCTTCAAGATCGCTTCCATTTGCGCTTGCGTGTCTAATGCCGTATTGGCTGACGCATTTCCGAAAGCCGCTACTTCTTTAATCTCTGGATACTTTTCTTGGAAAGCCTTATAAGCAATTTGACGACGCTCCATTGGAGCAAATCCAGCTACCCAGATCTTTACGATATTTCCTTTTCCGCCAGCATCCGCAGCTAGCTTCTCCAACGTGGATTCCGCCATTTTCACATCGCCTTGCTCCAACACGGTCACGCCAGGAATATCTAAAGCCGCATCAAAAACAATAACAGGAATATTCTGCTCCAGCGCTTTTTTCACACCTGGAGTAAGAGCTTCCGGAGTTCCATGGTCAATCAATATCCCATCAAAACGTTGATTGACTGCAGCATCTAAATGAGAAGCCATTTTGGATAAATCATTGTCTGCATTAAAGACGGTTAACTCTCCGCCAAACTTCTCCACTTGCTCTTTGACACCCGCCACATATTGAGAAGAGAACGTCCCAATATTAAACTGCATGATCAAAGCCACTCGCTTCTTGGCTTCACCGCCAGCTGAACCCGCTTCTTGCGGCTTCGCTCCGCCTCCGCATGCCGTCACAACAAACGACAAGATTAAAACTAACGATAAAAACAATGAAAACTTCGTTTTGTTCACGTGTTGAACCCCCTGATTGTTTTTATATATAGAAATACCTGGTGGAGCAGGTATAACTTAACCATTTAATCATATCTGCATACCCTGAATTATAAAACCGAAGAGTTTGAAAAATCCCTATAGATTAGTCTATCTTCAAGATTCGGATTATTCAACCGGGTAATCATTCCTGGTTTGGTACGCAAACAAAAAAACTTCTTCAATAAGAAGAAGTTTCATGGACATGGCATTGAGCTTCATCTTATCTACCAGAATCCGTTGATTCTGCTGGAATTGGCACCTTTTCATGCATGCATGAACGGTTGCCGGGTTTCACAGGGCCAGTCCCTCCACCTCTCTGGATAAGAAGTATTCAGTTCGTTGTTTTAGATCTTACTAGAAAACATTTTTTCCGTCAATACTATTTTTTCTCTATCTTCCACATAAGATGTAATAATTTGTAGCTTGCGGAGGATTGTCTATGCTGAACTATGAAAAATGGGGGTCAGGAAACGAAGTCAACTGGTTTAGCGAAGATCCTCTTTTACTGCGATACGCTAAACGATATCTGCCAGGCGACGTGTATGCCTTCGCTGAACCTGGATTTCAGAAAACAGGGGCATGGGCCTCTGGAAGAATGGATCCTCGCGCCGCCTATACCGACCGTGACGGAGCCCCTAAGCTGATTCGGTATAATCGCAGCGGTCAAGAGGTAAACCAAATTTGGTATAACGAGGGTTATTTGCAGACGGTAAAGGAAGGGTATGGGACCGGAGTCGTATCCCTCCGCTATGATCCAGCAGCTCCTCAACCCATGCCTTTTATGGCTAACTCCATCTTGTTCTATCTGCTGTCGGAAGCGGAAACGGGCTTTACCTGTCCTGTTATTCTTACGCAGTCCGTCGCCTTCGTTATTGAAAAATTTGGGAGTGAACAGCAGAAGAAACAATACCTGCACCGGCTTGGCAGTAACAATCCTCATCTCCTTATTCAAGGAGGTACCTTTCTTACCGAAATACAGGGAGGCTCCGACGTCGGAGCTACCAAAACAACAGCTCGCAAGAACGGAGACCATTACCTGTTAACCGGCGAAAAGTGGTTTGCCAGCAATTGTGATGCAGAGGTCAGCTTGGTGCTCGCTCGTGTAAACCCACGACCTGGCACAGGCGGTTTAGGTCTCTTTCTAGTCCCGCGTGAGCTTCCTGATGGGAAAAGAAACAACATTTCCATTCGGCGTTTGAAGGATAAGTTAGGCGTTCGGGCCGTTGCCAGCGGGGAGTTGATGCTTCAGGATGCCGTGGGTTATCTGATCGGAAAAGAAGAACACGGCTTCAAGTACATGGCTGAGGCCCTGAATGTATCTCGTTTGGGAACCGCCCTCGGCGGATTGGCCATCGCACGACGCGCTTATCTAGAAGCTTGTGTTTATACCGCTCATCGCCAGGCTTTTGGTCAGACTGTCTTTCATTTTCCCTTAGTACGAAATGCCTTAGTCAATCTCATTACCCATATTGAAGCCGGCTGGTCGGTAGTCGCTCAAGCCATCACCCTTTTCGATGAGATTCACACCTATAGTCGTCCCGACCAAGAAAAACAGACGCTATTGCGATTCTTACTCTCTCTGGCAAAATACCGTTGCAGTGAGTTAGGGGTCTCCGCGGCCAAAGAAGCTCTCGAGTTGCATGGAGGAAACGGCTATATAGAAGAGTACGTCACTCCTCGCCTCCTGCGAGATGCCATAGTGAACCCGATATGGGAAGGGACGTCAAACATCCAAGCCCTAGAAATGCTAAAGATCCTGCAAAAAGAAGGATCCGGCTTTTTCACCCAACACCTGCACCGAACCTTAGACTCCATCACCATTGATCAACTACGACCAGTTCATCTCCGCACCCAAGTCAATCAACTGGATCAAGACCTTCATCACATCCTTCAACAAGATCCCTTAACTCAAAGTGCCTGGTCCAAGCAAATGGCTAACCAAATGTACGACTTATTCGCCTCTGTACACCTTTTGGAGGAAGCCCAGTTTGATATTTTGACAACGAATGATTACCGCAGAACCTTAGTCCTTGATCGATGGCTGAATCAAAAAACTAGCTACCCGCAGCCTCTCTCTGAAGAAGAATACCAAAGTCTCGTCAGCTTTGCGTGTTTTCATCCAAAAAGAAGGGTGGACTAAATCTTATGCAAAAACACCTGTTTCAACATTTTTTTAGCCAATTGAAGCATGCATCGTTCAGCGTCCACTACTGGGATGGAACGACAGATTACTATGGGGGGCAACCAGCGAAATTCGAGATCCATTTCCTTGAGAAGCTTCCGTTTGCAGAGATTCTGGCCAATCCCTCTGTTGCCTTTGGCGAAGCCTATATGGATCGCAAGATGGACATTAAAGGAAACCTATACGAAGCCATGCTCATGCTGGCCAAAAATGAAGCAGCCTTCCTGCCCTCCTCCCTTACTCCTCTTAAAAAAATGGCAAGCAAATGGAGTCAAAAGAAAGAAGTCCAGTATCATTATGATCTTGGCAACGCCTTTTACTCACTTTGGTTAGATCGTACCATGAGTTATTCTTGCGCGTACTTTCACCATCCCAATGACTCGCTGGAAACAGCCCAATTGCAAAAGATCGATCATGTTTTAAAAAAGCTGCAGCTCAAACCCGGAGAAACCTTATTAGACATCGGTTGCGGATGGGGTTGGCTCATTATCCGTGCAGCCCAACAGTACGGCGTTCAATCGATGGGAATCACGCTTAGCAAAGAGCAGTATAAAAAAGCTCAAGAACGGATTCAAGAGTTAGGCTTGGAAAATCAAGTGGAAGTCGCCCTTGTGGATTATCGGGATTTGGCCGCGTCGGGGCGACAATTTGACAAAATCTCCAGCGTGGGCATGTTCGAGCATGTTGGTCAAGCGCAATATCCTGCTTTTATGCAAGCCGTTCATAAATTGTTGAAAAATCAAGGTCTCATGCTCCTTCACACTATCACCAAGCCCTTCGAGCACGCAAGTAATCCGTGGATTACCAAACACATCTTCCCTGGGGGATACATCCCTTCCTTTCGTGAAGTGATCGCTCTCCTTCCCGAACACCATTTCCACCCCCTTGACGTCGAAAGCTTGCGCATCCATTATGCGATGACGATCGATCATTGGATTGAAGGTTTTGAAAAACAGATCAAACCCATCCGCGACCGATACGGTGAACGATTCGTCAGGATGTGGCGACTTTATTTATACTCCTGTGCCGCCTCTTTTCGGGCAAGTGGACTGGATCTACACCAAGTCTTATTTTCCAAAGGCTTAAACAATGAGCTTCCGTTAACAAGAGCACATCTTTACAAAGAAATTTAGTTCTTGTCACATCCCCTTCTCCCCCTTACAATCAGGAGGGGAGGGATATCATGCCGAAACTTCGACAAATTCAAACACCATTGAACTATATTAAAATTCGATTACTACAAGATGAGACGACAAACAAATACTACATTAAATTTCCATTCCAGAGCGGGCGAGGCTCCCGGCTGCGCAACTTTGTCCTGCTATTGTCCTTACTGGTAGCAGGCGGAGTGGGTACGGTATCCTATCAGTACGGCATGCAGTATGCTTCAGATAAAATGATCGATCAACTTGCCAAGGAAGTTTTAACCCAGGAAGAAGTCACCACGTTGCTGGAAGATCCGGAGGTAAAAAAGCTCGTTCAGGAACAGCTTGCACTCCAAGGCGTTACACTAGCTCCTCAAGCTGCTCCAGCAGCACAGGCAACGACCACAGAGCCATCTCAGCCTACGAAGCCTGATCCCGTTTCAACCTCTGCGGAAAAACAAACCGCTAACCAAGCGGCCAAACCACAGGAGGCTTCACCCCAACGCATCGGCTTTTCGACAAAAGAAGAAGCTCTCCAATTTCTATTAACAAAGTTCTCCATGGCAGAGCTCCGGCAGTTCGCTTCCCTTGCACAGGGTGGACTGACAGGCGAGGAAAGAGAACAGATCAAATCCACTCTTTTATCTAGGCTCACCCCTGATGAGTTCCATGCCTTGAAGGTTCTTGGCTTAGTCGAAATTAGCAAGAATCCTCAGTATGCGGCACAGTTTAAATAAGAAAAAAGGGAATTCGGTATGAGCCGAGTTCCCTTTTTTCCTTTATCCTATTGATCGATACGATCCCATGCTATTTTACCGAAGTTCTTAGCAACAGGTACTAAATCAAACAGATCAATCACATCGCCCTTCTTATTGACATCAAAGATTTCGTTGCCTGCTGTTACAGGCTTCTCAAATTCCTTGGCCATCAGGGTTATATCGACAATATCAATGGCTCCATCTTGATTGAAGTCCCCAACATAAAGGGTCAAGGATGGCATTTCTGCTTGTTCGCCAGATACAGCCACTTGAGCTCCCGCACGCAAGTATCCATCTTTAGCAATTGCCAATACATAGCTTCCAGCTGTTGTTGCAGAAAGACTATAGTCACCGTTACGGTTAGTAATGGTTTGCCCCAACACTTGCTGACCATTCATTAAGCGCACCGTAAACCCACTTAAATCGCTAAGCCCCTGGAATGCAGGAGTTTGGATCTTCCCTTGGATTGAAACCCCTCGAGTAATCTCAATAACCACAGATTGGGCTTCAAATTCAATGCTCTCATTATTACTATTCAGCAATTGAATTTCTTCAACGATTGGTGTCAACTCTGCAATCCCTGTTACTCCTTCTTTCACTTTAAAACGAATCGTAGCCAATACGCCTTCGCCATTTACCCCTTCAACATCCCCAACTTGAGCTGCCGTAAAAGAAATTAACCCTTGGTTTTGGTCGACTTCATTTTTTAACTGAATCCCTTTCAGCCAATCTCCCGGCAACACTTGAACCCCTTCTGTGTTTGGATCCATATCCACCACCTCGAGCTTGGAAGCGTCATATTGAAGGCGAACGGCCGCTCCGTATAAATCTTTCATATTCTGTAAAGAGACCCCTACATCAAAGGCACCTTGCGTCGATACAATACTAGGAGCATTTAGTCTCAACGTAGGAGCTAAGACGGGAGCGCTCGCCTTAATTCCTATAGCTGCCCCTTCACGTCGAGAATCGGCTGCACCATAAAAAATTCCCTTTTCATGATCAATTAGAATGCTTTGTACATTACCCACTACTTGGGCATTTGATTCGAACTTATGACCTTTTGTGGTTAAAGCACTCCTCACATCGGCAGGCACGGCAAGCTCCCAACGGATATCTGAGGTATGAGTGTTGTAAATGCGAGGCTCTTCAATGGCTCTCTTCAATTCCATACCATGATCCAAGACATTTAAAATCACTTGAGTTACCGATGCCATAATCGTTGCACCGCCGGGCGATCCTACTGTCAGAATAGGCTTGCCATCTTTAAACATGATGGTCGGAGACATACTGCTTAATGGTCTTTTGTTTGGCTCAACTTGATTGGCTCCGCCTGGTGTAGCATCAAAATCCGTGAGCTCATTATTCAACATAATTCCATACCCAGGCACCATGATTCCTGTACCAAAAACTTGTTCTATCGTTGTTGTGTAAGCAACAACATTTCCCCATTTATCAGCTACAGTAAAGTGGGTAGTCTGCCCAATCGGGTTTTCTTCTTGGGCTACAATGTCCATAGGCTGCGTGGCATTTTCGTAAGGCCATGGGTCTCCAGCCACACCAGTCTTAATCACATCATTCAGATTGATCAAAGCCTGACGTTTTTGAATATACTCAGGGTGCAGCATACCCTTCATAGGTACATCAACATATTGGGGATCACCAATATAAGCTGCACGGTCTGCATAAGCAAGACGCATGGCATTTATTAATAAATGATATTTTTCTTCTGATCGAGGTCCATACTGACCGATATTAAATCCATCCAATAACTTTAGCAGCTGTAATACTGCAAGACCACCGGAACTCGGAGGAGGCATGGCAGCCACTCGTAATCCACGGTATTCATCCCATAATGGCTGGTCTTCCGTAATTGTGTAATTTGCAAGATCTTGAGCGGTCATACTTCCACCGTACTGCTGTACAACCTGAGCTATCGCTTGCCCAATCTCCCCCTTATAAAGAACATCCGATCCATGTTGTTGAATGAGTTTCAACGTTTTGGCCAGATCCTGCTGAACCAGCCAATCTCCTTTTTGGACAGTCACACCATTGGGTACAAATACATTTTTAGCAACAGACTTTTCCAACTTCGTTTTATGATCTCTGACGGCGTTAGCCAATTGATTATCAACTTCGAATCCTTCTTCCGCTAGTTTAATAGCAGGAGCAATCAATTCTGATAGCGGTTTGCTCCCCCACTTTTCAACTGCTCTTTCCAATCCTTTCAAAGTGCCCGGAACCCCTACTGCATTCCCATGCTGGGAACGAGTCGCAAACGGGATAATCCCTCCCGTTGGAGTAAGAAACATATCTGGCCTAGCCCCAGCTGGAGCTCGCTCACGACTATTGAGAATGGTAACATCATCGGCACTTTTATCGTATACCATCATAAAACCGCCGCCGCCAATTCCTGACATCATAGGCTCCACTACATTTAAGGCAAGCTGAACAGCAACAGCGGCATCCATCGCATTACCGCCTTGTCTTAATACCTCAGCTCCCACTTGGGTAGCCAGTGGCTGCGAGGTAACTACCATGCCTTCCGTTCCCATATCTACCTCGCTAAACTGGTCATATACCGAACCCGCGGCTTTAACGGACACCGCATGTAAGGGAGTAAGCGACAACGCTAACGTAAAACTCGTAATGACAGCGAACATTTTTCGCCATTTAAGATTTCGCATAGAATTCACCCTATTTCTTAATTTGAATGGATAGTGACTTGGAGGATACTGGAGGTAAAGGAATCATCTCTACATTGGAATTTAATAGAGTTTGAGATTGCAGCTCAATTTTACTATTGCCCTTAGCTCCCAGTTTGGCCTTCACGGTAAAACTAAACAATTCCGCTTGCTCAACCTTCGGACTTGTTCGGTCCCCAAGCAAAGAAGCAGCATATGCAATGGTACCATTGACATGATCTACACTTTGAATAACCGTGATGTGATTCCCATTTTTTAATGGAGAAACATCAGGCAAGACCAGGCCTCCTACTACCTCAATATCGTTTGGATCAAATGCGAACTTCATCTGACCGGCGTAAAGATCATCTGCCGTCACCTGAACAGTAACTTTAGTAGATTCCCCGTGTTGAAGAGTTTCCTTATCCGCCTTCAATTGAAGTGCTGCTTGATTGGCAAATGGGGGAGGCGTTGGAATGGCTCCTCCTGGCTGACCCTGCATTGGCAACTGAACGGTATTCCCATTTGGTGTGACAATTTCAGTCGGTCTTACTTGCGTTTGAGCCGCTTGGACGGAAGTCATCACAGCACAAATCGTAAAACCCATAATAAGAACGGAACGTAATCGATTTTTCTTCATTTGTACCTCCACATCTAAGTTTAGAAGAAGAATTTCGGCACTCGAAACTCTTCTTCCAATCTATTAGTTTGACTCTACATTTAAAAGCACAGGCAAAATATCATTTAGTTGAATATATCCATCTTGGTTCAGATCATAGATAGCATATT
Organism: Ammoniphilus sp.; assembly: GCA_041640415.1. GTDB lineage: Bacteria > Bacillota > Bacilli > Aneurinibacillales > RAOX-1 > YIM-78166. The sequence goes on from JBEQAI010000071.1 coordinate 9,943, forward strand.
CTCCAATAGCCTGCTTTCCATAGACTTTAGAAACCAACTGAATATCTATCGAGTCAATTTCGCCATCAGCATTAAAATCTCCATACTTCAAAAGGTGGTCCACATCACGAACCGAACCCGTTAATTGAATTGAAATCTCAGACTTCCTATACCCAGGAGCTGTAGCAATAATAGAGGCGGCTCCCGTTCGATCTGTTGGAATGGTGTATTGACCGGCCTGATTGGTAAAGCCTTCTCCCACCACTTCCCCATCGATTAGAAGTTGAACTTTAAACCCACTTAAATCGGATAAATGGTGTCCTTTAGAAAGTGAAATCGCTCCAGAAACACCAATCGATGTATCAAATTGACTTTCCACCATCGCACTTCCCCCGCCGCGGCGAACAGGTTCAGCTACCGCCTGCACCTGTCCATCCGGCAAGAAGGCAATGGCGGTTACAGACCCAATCCCTTGAACAAGTCCTGATGTTTCAAAACCTTGACCGCGCTGGCTAAGGGCTTGATATTCAGGTGTTCCAACAAAAGCCGGCTCCACTGTTGTATTCCCGGACCTTAAGTTCCGCTGCGATAATCTTGGAGAAGCCACCGCTTCAGGCAAGGTCATGCCGAAGTCTAAGTGATTGACAATGACCTGTAAAATCGTCGTAATAATGGTGGCACTTCCCGGCGCCCCTGCCGTCATCACAGGCTTGCCATCCTTCATGATGATCGTTGGAGACATACTGCTTAAATTTCTCATTTTTGGTTTCGGCGCATTCGGTTCTCCTGGTCCTGAAACCGATGGCACTCGTCCAGCTAGTGCGTCATTCAGTAAAAATCCATAACCCGGCACTACCATTCCATTTCCGCCGATGGATACAATCGTGTTGGTATACGCCACGATGTTTCCGTTTTTATCGGATACGGAGAGATGAATCGTTTCCGTATCGGCATCTTTCTTTTCTATTGGCATCGTCTCATCTGGTGCTTCTTCTTGAGTTGGGGCCTCCACTACCTCTTGAACAGGCTCTTCCTCAACGACTGGCTCTTGCGGAACCTCCAGTTTAACGGGTTCCACCACTTCCGGAGCTTCTGGCTGAATTGAGAAGTTTAACGCGTTAATATCCCCTTCTAGATCCGGCTGCTGATCCAAGTTGGTCACAACCAAGTTCCCTAAGGAGAAGGACCCGCCCGCACCATTCTGCCATTCGAGCGAACTCATCATAAAGCGTCCTGGGGTGGCTACATTCTGATCTGTGATCTTGATATCCCAAGTGGTAGGTTCATCTTGCCCATGGTTCCAGAATCTCGCCATAATTTGATCATCGACAACTTTAAAGCGAAGCCATTGCCATTCCGTTGTACGCTCCCTCGTTATATCTTTCGGATAAGCAATTCCTTCTTGCCCTGTTTTGGTTTGCATCGTTCGAATCTGGTTGCTTCCTGTACGAATTTCAATGCCATACCCGTTGGCTGGAGTGGTTGTCGTTCCCCATTGATCGGAACGAAGCCAGAAGCGCAAGCGGCGATCTGCACCCAAGTCATTTATTTTAAAAGGAATAAGCAGCTCACTGTTTACAGCTGGATCCATTTGAGCTTCTGCTCGACCGTAAGCCAAGCGAACGCCTGGAAGTACAATCCGTCCATTCCCGTCTTGATGATCCATGATCACCCCTGCATTATTATTGGCCACTATAAATTTAGAAGAA
>JBEQAI010000072.1:0-11623 GCA_041640415.1 Ammoniphilus sp.
ATCTAACCGTTAATGGAAAAGAGATCAAAGTATTAGCGGAGCGTGACCCAGCTCAATTGCCTTGGGGTTCTCTAGGAGTAGACATCGTAGTCGAATCCACTGGCCGCTTTACGAAGCGTGAAGATGCGGCGAAGCATATGGAAGGCGGAGCGAAGAAGGTTATTATTTCTGCACCGGCTACGAATGAAGATCTTACTGTGGTGTTGGGGGTAAACGAGGATAAGTATGATCCGGCTAACCACCACGTCATCTCTAATGCTTCTTGTACCACCAACTGCTTGGCTCCGTTCGCGAAGGTATTGAATGACAAGTTCGGCATTCGTCGTGGATTGATGACGACTGTTCACTCCTATACGAATGACCAGCAAATTCTTGACCTTCCGCATAAAGACTTGCGCAGAGCGCGTGCAGCTGCGGAAAACATTATTCCAACCTCAACTGGAGCGGCTAAAGCTGTAGGATTGGTGCTACCTGAATTAAAAGGCAAGTTGAACGGATTTGCGATGAGAGTTCCGACGCCTAACGTATCCGTGGTTGACCTTGTGGCAGAGCTTAATCAAGATGTAACGGTGGAAGAAGTCAACGCCGTTTTGAAGGAAGCAGCTGAAGGCCCATTGAAAGGCATTATGGCTTATTCCGATGAGCCGCTTGTATCTGGCGACTATAACGGAGATCCGCATTCTTCTTCTATTGATGCTCTTTCCACGATGATTTTGGAAGGCAACATGGTAAAAGTCGTTTCTTGGTATGACAACGAGTGGGGCTATTCAAACCGTGTGGTGGATTTAGCGGATTATATTGCCAAAAAGGGACTGTAAAAGTAAAATAGTACTCGTGTGTTAAGAAAGGGAGAAGTGAATATTTCTCCCTTTTCCGTATATAGAAGTCCTCAGAAGACCAAGGAGGCCAGGGAAGATGCAGAAAAAGTCAGTTCGAGACATGGATGTCAAAGGTAAAAAGGTGTTTTGCCGCGTCGATTTTAATGTGCCGATGAGCGAAGGGACGATTACCGACGATACGCGCATTCGCGCAGCAGTGCCAACGATTCAATACCTTCAGCAGCAAGGGGCAAAAGTGATCTTGGCTAGCCACTTTGGCCGTCCAAAAGGACAAGTGGTAGAAACCATGAGACTCACCGCGGTAGCGGAAAGATTGTCAGAATTGTTGGGTAACCCGGTTGCGAAAACCAATGAGGTAGTGGGCGAGGCCGTAACGGCACAGGTTCAGGATTTGCAAGAGGGACAAGTTCTCCTTTTGGAAAACGTTCGTTTCCACCCGGGGGAAGAAAAGAATGATCCGGAACTGGCGAAGCAGTTTGCCGCTTTGGCTGACGTGTTCGTCAATGATGCGTTTGGTGCTGCGCACCGTGCTCATGCTTCGACTGAAGGAGTAGGACATTACATACCAGCTGTAGCGGGCTTCCTGATGGAAAAGGAATTAGCATTCTTAGGCGGGGCCCTTACCAGTCCTGAGAGACCGTTTACAGCGATTATCGGCGGAGCTAAGGTGAAGGATAAGATTGGTGTCATTGAAAGCCTTTTGGATAAAGTGGACAACCTAATTTTGGGTGGCGGCCTAGCCAACACGTTTATCAAAGCCCAAGGCTACGATGTGGGATCCTCTCTCTTAGAAGAAGATAAGGTGGAGTTGGCCGCGAGTTTCATGCAGCAAGCCAAGGAAAAGGGTGTTAATCTCCTCGTTCCTACGGACGTGGTCGTGGCTGATCGATTTGCTAATGATGCCAATACCCAGACGGTATCCGTAAGCGGAATCACACAAGGGTGGCAAGCGTTGGACATCGGGCCGGAAACGGCGAAAGCCTACCAGGCTGTGGTCGCGGGTTCCAAGACTGTTGTATGGAACGGACCGATGGGCGTGTTCGAGATGGAAACGTTCATGAAAGGAACGGATGCGATCGCACGGGCGATGGTAGAAGTTCAGGGAACGACCATCATAGGCGGCGGAGATTCAGTGGCTGCGGTGGAAAAAGCAGGAGTTGCCGAGAAGATGTCTCACATCTCCACTGGCGGCGGTGCGTCTCTAGAATTTATGGAAGGAAAACAGCTTCCAGGAGTTACAATTCTGGAAGATAAATAAAGGGTGGTAGACATGAGAAAACCAATCATTGCTGGTAACTGGAAGATGTTCAAGACGATTGCGGAAGCGCGTGCGTTTGCTGAAGCCCTGCCTGTTCAGAACGAAGCAGTGGAGGCTGTACTTTGTGCTCCATTCACGGCTCTTTCTGCTTTGGCTGAAGCTTTGCAAGGGAAAAATATTGCCTTGGGTGCACAGAATATTCATTGGGCGGAAGACGGTGCTTATACCGGTGAAGTCAGCCCTTTAATGCTCAAAGAGCTAGGGGTCAAGTATGCGATTGTAGGGCACTCGGAACGCCGGGCGCTTTTCGGTGAGACGGATGAAACCGTCAACCAGCGCTTGCATGCCGCTTTGAAGCACGGAATTTCTCCGATCGTTTGTGTAGGCGAGGATCTGGAGCAGCGTGAAGCGGGGCAAACGAAGGAAGTCGTAAAGGTTCAAATGGAAGCGGCCCTTAAAGACGTCACAAGCGAGCAGCTGGTGAATCTCGTTGTAGCCTATGAGCCGATTTGGGCGATTGGAACGGGCAAGACCTCATCTGCGGAAGATGCAAACGAGGTGATCGGATTTATTCGCGAGCTGATTGCTGATCAGTATGACCAATCCCTTGCTAATCAAGTGCGCATTCAATACGGCGGAAGCGTAAAGCCCGATAATGTGGCTGGATTTATGGCGCAGTCCGATATTGATGGGGCATTGGTTGGCGGTGCAAGCTTACAGCCGGATTCCTTCCTCGGATTGGTGAAGGGAGCTCAGCAATGAATAGACCGAAACCCGTAGCTTTAATTATTATGGACGGCTTTGCCATGCGAGAAGAATCGTATGGCAATGCGGTCGCGCAAGCCCAAAAACCGAATTTTGACCGGTACTGGAATCAATACCCGCACACTCTTCTGGAAGCCAGTGGAGAAGCGGTCGGACTTCCCGAAGGTCAGATGGGGAATTCTGAGGTCGGTCACCTGAACTTAGGGGCCGGGCGTGTGGTTTATCAAGATCTAACCCGGGTAACGAAGGATATACGGGAAGGTCATTTTTTCGAAAATGAAACTTTCTTAGGCGCGATTCAGCATGTGAAAGAAAGAGGAACCAAGCTTCACTTATACGGACTCCTGTCCGATGGCGGCGTTCACAGCCATATTCGCCACCTGTTCGCTTTGCTGGAGCTGGCCAAAAAACAGCAGGTCGAAAAAGTTTACATACATGCTTTCTTAGATGGCCGAGATGTATCACCAGACAGTGCGAAGATTTACGTAGAAGAAACTCAAGCGAAGATGCGTGAGCTTGGCATAGGTCAGTTTGCGACTGTTCAAGGTCGCTATTATGCGATGGATCGGGACAAGCGCTGGGAGCGTACGGAAAAGTCGTACCGAGCGATGGTGTACGGGGAAGGACCGAAGTACCAAGATCCTGTTCAAGCGGTACAAGCGTCTTACGACCAGAGCATATATGATGAGTTTGTCATGCCTACCGTCATTACGGACAATGAAGGAACCCCGAATGGACTGGTGGAAGATCAAGACGCGGTGATTTTCTTTAATTTCCGTCCCGATCGTGCCATCCAATTGTCCCAGGTGTTTACCAATGAAGATTTCCGCGGCTTTGATCGCGGGGAGCGAGTTCCGAAGGACCTGTACTATGTGTGCCTCACCAAGTTCAGTGAGAGCGTGCAAGGCTACGTTGCCTACAAGCCGACGAACCTGGATAACACGTTAGGAGAAGTGCTGTGCCAACAAGGCCTCAAGCAATTGCGCATCGCGGAGACGGAAAAATATCCTCATGTCACGTTTTTCTTTAGCGGCGGGCGCGAGGATGAATTTGAAGGGGAAACCCGTGTGCTGATCTCTTCGCCTAAGGATGTCGCTACTTACGATCTGAAGCCGGAGATGAGCGCCCAAGGCATCACCGATGCTCTTTTGGCTGAGCTGGATAAGGATCAACACGATGTTATCATTTTAAATTTTGCTAACTGTGATATGGTGGGTCATTCTGGTAAAATGGAACCGACGATCCAAGCCGTCGAAACCGTGGACCGATGTGTAGGGGCTGTCGTGGATGCGATTCTGGCCAAGGGTGGCGTGGCTTTGATTACAGCAGACCACGGCAATGCGGACCTTATGCTCACAGAAGAAGGAAATCCGATCACTTCCCACAGTACATACCCTGTACCGTTGATCGTGACAAAGGAAGGGCTTGAGCTCCGGGATGGCGGCGTTTTAGCTGATATCGCCCCAACCATCTTGAAGCTTCTAGGTGTGGAACAACCGAAAGAAATGACAGGACAAGCAATCTATTAAAAAGGAAAAGGAGTGTAACAAACGATGACAATTATTTCTGATGTATACGCAAGAGAGGTTTTGGATTCCCGCGGTAACCCAACTGTTGAAGTAGAAGTTTATTTAGAGTCTGGTGCTTATGGACGTGCGATGGTTCCGTCTGGTGCATCTACAGGAGCTTATGAAGCGGTTGAGCTTCGCGATGGTGATAAGTCCCGTTACCTTGGCAAAGGGGTTCTTCAAGCAGTAGATAATGTGAACGAAGTGATTGCTCCTGAGTTGATCGGACTCGATGCTCTTGACCAAATCGGAATTGACCAATTGATGATCGAATTGGATGGCACGCCAAACAAAGCCAAGCTGGGTGCTAATGCGATTCTTGGTGTTTCTATGGCTGTTGCTCGGGCAGCGGCGAGTGAACTAAATATTCCTTTGTATGTCTACCTTGGCGGATTCAACGCGAAGCAGCTTCCTGTTCCGATGATGAACATCTTGAATGGGGGAGAGCATGCGGATAACAACGTGGACATCCAGGAGTTCATGGTCATGCCGGTGGGAGCAGAAAGTTTCTCTGAGGCTCTTCGCATGGGGGCAGAGATTTTCCACCAATTAAAGTCTGTTCTTAAAGAAAAAGGCTTGAACACCGCTGTTGGAGATGAGGGCGGTTTTGCGCCAAACTTAGCTTCCAATGAGGAAGCCATCACCACCATTATGGAAGCCATCAAGCAAGCTGGCTATGAGCCAGGAAAAGACGTTTTCCTTGCGCTTGACGTAGCGGCTACCGAAATGTACCGTGATGGCGTGTATCACCTTTCTGGTGAAGGCGTAACGAAGACGACTGATGAAATGGTAGACTACTTGGCTTCTTTAGCTGACAAATACCCAATCATCTCGATTGAAGATGGTTTGGATGAGGACGACTGGGATGGTTGGAAAAAGTTAACGGAGCGCATTGGCTCCAAGGTTCAGTTGGTTGGTGACGACCTATTCGTAACCAATACCCAGCGTTTGGCTCAAGGGATCGAGAGCGGAACCGCTAATGCGATTCTAGTTAAAGTAAACCAAATCGGAACATTAACTGAAACGTTTGATGCGATTGAAATGGCGAAGCGTGCAGGCTATACAGCGGTTATTTCTCACCGTTCTGGTGAAACTGAAGATTCCACCATTGCCGACATTGCCGTGGCTACGAATGCAGGTCAAATTAAAACCGGTGCTCCTTCCCGTACAGACCGTGTGGCGAAGTACAATCAATTGCTTCGCATTCAAGACGAGCTAGGTCCTGTTAGCCAATATGGCGGAAGAAAAGCGTTCTATAACTTAAAGGGATAATGTGGTAGGGGACAAGTCAAACTTGTCCCTTCCCTGCTTTTATGATAAAGTTATATTACGTATGAGTATGGAGGGTAGGGCATGACTCTTTTTCTTAAAGTATTATTAGTAATTTTCTGTATCGGACTCATTGCTGTTGTTCTTTTGCAATCTGGTAAGAGTGCTGGATTATCCGGAGCGATCGGCGGAGGCGCTGAACAGATGATGGGTAAGCAAAAGGCACGGGGAATTGATGCCGTACTTCATAAGATCACCATTGTATTAGCGACTGGATTTATGATCTTGTCTATTGCCGTCGCTTTCTTTACAAGAGGCGCGCTGTAAAAAAGAGACCTAATGAGGTCTCTTTTTTGGTTGTAACCAAATTGTAAGGTAACATCTTTAGAAAATTGTGGTATATTGTAAAAGCGGGTACAATCCCTATGATCTCGTAATCGAAGGAGAGGTAGTATGATCGGTTGTTTGCTTCTTCATGGTTTTACGGGCAGTCCATACGAAGTGGAGCCCCTGGCCGAGCACCTGAAGAAATTTGGCTGGAAGATATCAGTACCGACGTTACCGGGTCATGGTTCAGAGAGGGAAGACATGAACAGGGTCACCTGGAAGGATTGGATTCTCAGAGCGGAAGAAGAGCTTCGTTTGCTGATGCAGGAATGCTCTGTGGTCTACCTGGTGGGCTTCTCTATGGGAGGGATGATCGCGGCTTATCTCTCGACGAAATATCCTGTTTCTAAGCTCGTATTATTGAACGCTTGTGTATTTTATATAAATCCAGGACAGATGTTTGCCAATATGGCAGAAGCGATCAAATCCAACTTTACGGCCGATTCCAAGGATTTGTTGAAGCGATATATGCAGAAATCGCTTTCGACCCCAGTGCGGGCCGTTGTTCATTTTCGCAGACTGGTGAAGGTTCTGAAGCCGGAGTTGGATAAAGTAACGGTACCTACCCTCATTCTCCAGAGCGAATGCGATGATTTAGTGGAGCCTCGCAGTGCACACTATATCTATCAGCACATACAATCTGAACAAAAAGAAATTCATTTTTTTCCTCAGTCTAAGCATATACTTTGCCAAGATTGTGAAAAAGAACAGGTTTTATTGACTGTAGAGAATTTCTTAGCAGATAAGAATGTTTCAGTTCTATAACATTCCGTATCTGCATAAGGGCAACTAAGGCTTGGCGCCAGCCAAGTTTACTTTAGCCAAAGATCTGGAAGGGGCTAGCATTCATGATTGAAGTACGTCCCATTTTTCATAGAGGGCATAATGGGCGAGGGATTTTACTCATACATGGCTTTACCGGCACGAATTTAGAGTTGAGACCTGCAGTGGAATTTTTTAGGGGGAGCGGATTTGCAGTTTCCGCTCCTCTTTTGGCTGGACATGGTACAACCCCTCAAAATCTAAGAAAAACCTCCTGGAGGGAATGGCTGTATTCGGCCGAAGAAGGCGTTCACCAGCTGTTAGCCAATGGGAGCAAGGTGATCTATGCGGCAGGTCTTTCCATGGGAGGACTATTAGCCTTAAAGCTTGCCCAAAAATATGAGTTCCGTTCGATTGCAACACTAAGCACTCCGATTTTCGTCCGGGATACCCGGATTAAATATGCCCGCTGGGCCAAGTGGTTTGTGCCTTATGTTCCCGGTACAAGGGAGAAGAAAGCTCCTCACATTGAAAAACACATCATTCCCTACTCGCGCACACCTCTTGCTTCTGTGTACAGCTTGCAGCAACTGATTGAAGAGGTGAAGGCGGAGCTGCCGAACATCAAGACCCCCATCTTTATCGCTCAGAGCGGAGCAGATGAAACCGTGGATCCTGCCAGCGCGGATTATATCTATTCGCAAATTGGGTCAAACTATAAGCAAATCCGTCATTATCCCGATTCTAGTCACATTATTACGCTAGATCATGATCGCCATCAGCTGTTTATGGACATGGCAAAATATTTTGAAGAAATTACTTGGGAACTGGAGGGGCGATAAACCCTCTTTTTTTCACCCTCCACAACCTACATAGATAAAGGAGTCGACGAGAGTGGTCACTGAACAAAGAGTAGTGGATTTTATGAGAGAAGAAGCCTACGCCCCGATGACCGTAGCCGAGTTAGAAGAAGCGTTTGGCGTGGAATCGGCCGCAGACTTTAAAGAGTTTGTGAAGCTGTTAAATGTTTTGGAGGAAGCAGGCCAGATCATTCGCACACGTTCCAACCGCTATGGAGTACCGGAGCGAATGAACCTCGTGAAAGGTCGTTTGCAAGGCAATGCGAAAGGCTTTGGCTTTGTGATTCCAGAGACCAAAGGAGAGCCGGATGTCTTCATCTCCGCTCACGACATGAACGGAGCCCTGAATGGGGATATCGTTCTCTGCCGCCCTGCGAAAGTGAAGAGCGGAGGACGGATGGAAGGAGAAATTATCCGCATCCTGCAACGAGCCAATAATCGTTTTGTCGGAACGTATAGCGATGGGAAGGACTATGGCTTTGTAAATATCGATGATAAGCGCATGGCGAAAGATATGTTCATCCCTAAACATGCTAATATGGGAGCGATGGATGGACATAAGGTCATTGCGGAGATTACGAAATACTCGGAGGATGGACGAACCAATCCGGAAGGTCGGATTGTGGAGATTATCGGACATAAAAATGACCCGGGCGTCGATATTCTTTCGATTATCCACAAGTATGAGCTGGCCGAGGGCTTTGACGAACATGTGATGAAAGAAGCAGAATCCGTTCCTGAAGAAATTACGGAAGCAGACTGGCAAGGGCAAAACCGCCGCGATCTGCGCGATCGCGTCATGGTGACCATTGACGGGGCCGATGCCAAGGATCTTGACGATGCAGTATCGCTTGAACGATTGGAGAATGGCAACTATCTTCTCGGAGTCCACATCGCGGACGTCAGCCATTATGTCAAAGAAGGCTCCTTCCTCGATGAGGAAGCCTACCGCCGCGGGACGAGCGTGTACTTGGTGGATCGGGTCATCCCTATGCTCCCGCACCGTTTATCCAACGGGATCTGCAGTTTGAATCCACAAGTCAATCGCTTAGCGATGAGCTGCGATATGGAATTGGATCCAGACGCGAAGCTTGTCCGCTATGAAATTTTTATGAGTGTCATTAAGACCAACGAGCGAATGACCTACCAGAATGTCTATAATATTTTGGAGGAAGAAGACCAAGAGCTGATTGCTCGTTATGAGCCGCTGGTTCCGATGTTCCGGGATATGAAGGAGCTGGCCTTGAAGCTGCGGAACAAGCGGATGCAGCGAGGAGCGATTGATTTTGACTTTAAAGAAGCGAAAATCCTGGTCGACCCGGAAGGAAAGCCAACAGAAATTGTGATCCGGGATCGGACGATCGCCGAGCAAATCATCGAAGAGTTCATGCTGGCGGCTAATGAAACCGTTGCGGAGCATTTCCACTGGCTGAACCAGCCGTTCATGTACCGCACGCATGAAGATCCGGATGAAGGAAAGCTGCGCAATTTCCTTCAATTTATTACGAACTTCGGCTATGTGGTCAAAGGGACGCCTAGCGATATTCATCCACGCGCCTTGCAAATGCTGTTAGAGCAAGTGCAGGGAACACCGGAAGAAACGGTCATCAGCAAAGTCATGCTTCGCTCGATGAAGCAAGCCAAGTATGAAGCGGAAAATAACGGCCACTTTGGACTAGCTGCGGATTACTATACGCATTTCACCTCGCCGATTCGCCGCTATCCTGACTTGATTGTTCATCGCTTGATTCGTCATTGGCTGGAGAATGGACCGATGGATGACGAGCAAAAAGTGGACTGGGGAGAAAAACTGCCGGAAATCGCCCGCCACACGTCTGAACGGGAACGCGTAGCAGTCGATGCGGAACGAGAAACCGATGACCTGAAAAAAGCGGAATTCATGGCCGATAAGATCGGTGAAGAATTTGAAGGGATGGTCAGCAGCGTTACCAATTTTGGCATGTTCATCGAGCTTCCGAACACGATTGAAGGCCTCGTTCATATGAGTTATTTGACCGATGACTACTACCATTATGACGAGCGAACCTATGCGCTGGTCGGCGAGCGCACGAAAAAAGCTTATCGAATCGGCGATTTGGTGAAAGTCCGTGTTGTTGGTGTAAACAAAGACGAGCACTCCATCGACTTTGAAGTCGTTGGCATGGCGAAGAAAGCCGAGCATAAGCCGCGCAAAGCGAAGATTGTTATTGAAGGCGGCAAACGGGAGAAAAAAGCCAAGCCTGGCAAACCCGGGAAGCCTGGAGACAAGGGCGGAAAACAGCCGTTCTGGAAGGAAGCCGCCAAGGGTCAGAAGAAAGGTGCTGCCGGCGGCGGGAAAAAAGCTAAGAATAAGAAGAAAAAGAAGAAGTAGAAGAAAGCGTCCGGTCATCCGGGCGCTTTTTTCCCTCCTGCCCTTATGCTATAATAGAAAGATGCTAATGGTTTTGAGGTGAGTATAGGTGGCGATCACACGCGGGGAAAAATTAATATCACAAAATAAGAAGGCCTTTCATGATTATCATATTGAGGATAAGTATGAAGCGGGTATTGTCTTAACAGGGACCGAGATCAAGTCCATTCGCCAAGGCAAGGTCAATATGCGAGACAGCTTCGCCCAGATACGCAGAGGGGAAGTCACGCTGCATAACCTGCACATCAGTCCTTATGAGCAGGGCAATCGCTACAATCACGAGCCGCTGCGCACGCGCAAGCTCTTGCTTCACCGCGAAGAGATCAACAAGCTGATCGGCATGATCAAGGAGAAAGGCTATACCCTTGTTCCCTTGAAGATCTATTTGAAGAATGGACTAGCCAAGGTTCAGCTCGCTACCGCTAAAGGGAAGAAAGATTATGATAAGCGAGAGTCTCTGAAGAAGAAAGATGCTCAACGCGAAATGGCGCAGGCCATGAAAGAGCGTTTCCGATAATTGCTATTTGAAAAGCGCCGGAGGCTATGGTATATTATCTGTACGTGCTTGAAGTACTCTAACATCCCTTACGGGGGCGTTCTGGATTCGACGGGGGTAGTTCGGGCATAAGTAGCGAGTCGGGGGGCTGCGGGCCTCGTTAACAACGCGGAGTTAAATATAACTGCAAACAACAACAATACTCAATTAGCTGCTGCTTAATTGCAGCCTATTCCTTCCATAGCGGATCGCCCATGTTTGCTATAGAAGGTCATCTCAGTGGGATAGCTCGTCCGGACCGTTACTGACCGGAAAGTGAACTGTAGGTAGCTAGCCAATCCAGAAGCCTGTCGTTGGGCGTCGGTGAGGCGAAACTTTAAATCCAGCGACTGCACTCGGAGAAGCTTATGTTGCGTTGCTTTCGGACGTGGGTTCGATTCCCACCGCCTCCACCATACATACGATGGTGGAGTTTTTATTTTTATGAGATTTGATCATCAGCCCTTCGTAATGAAGGGTTTTTTTGCATTTAAATATGAAGAGGAAAAAACCGCACCCGATTCAGAAAGTAGGTCTGATTCTGACAGAATCAGGTGTAAACTTAGAAATTGAGTCAGAAAGCAGGCCTCAATCCGCTAGCAGTAAGGCAATAAATCTATTTATAATAAGTATCTCTTGTACTCCCAAATGTAGTATAGTTACTCTTTAAAATCCTGCTCAGTGTTCTTTTGTGTAAATCTAACTTGCACCATTCATAGATGCTTTGAGTAGTAATCTTACGATCAGGAAAAAGGGTTTTAAATTCCTCTATATTCCGCAAAATAGCTTGGTCGAATTTTTCATGAACTCCACATTTTTCGCAAACCAGGGTAGTATTTTTTCTGGAAATCAGAAAGGACATACAGCCTCTACAATATATTCCTTTCTGGAGCTGTTCATAATTATAGTCAGGTACTATTGTAAATGGGTTTTTCGTTTGATGTAAGGAAAGTAATTGTTGGGCTAGTTT
>JBEQAI010000073.1:0-11583 GCA_041640415.1 Ammoniphilus sp.
TTATTGTTGTTCAAGGAAGGGCAAGTCGTAGAAAAGGTAACAGGGTTTCAACCAAAAGAACGATTAATGAATCTGATAAACCCGCATCTATAATGGTCGTATTGGACCTAAACTGTAACAAAATGAAGCAAAACAAGCTCTAGTGGGAAATATAAACCTAGCGTATCAAAACGTGACAGAACAACACAAGGGAGAGAACCGATGATGAAACCTAAATACCAGCCTTTATTTGAGTCGTTCCAATTTAGAAGCGACATCCAGCTGAAAAACCGCCTCGTTATGGCTCCTATGACTAATTTTTCTTCCAACCCAGATGGAACCGTGTCAGACGCCGAGCTTAGCTACTACGCTCGTAGAGCTAGCGGAGTCGGTCTGGTAGTTACGGCTTGCACCTATGTCACACCAAATGGAAAAGGATTTGCTGGAGAATTTGCCGGAGATCGAGATGAAATGATTCCAAGCATCCAACAACTAGCCAATACCATTAAAGAGCAAGGGGCAAAGGCAGTACTGCAAATTTTCCATGGGGGAAGAAGCTGCCCTCCGGAGCTAGTTCCAAACGGTGAAACGGTAAGCGCCAGTGCTGTAGCACCCGAGGGAGGGGGACAAACTCCAAGAGCCCTAACTGATGAGGAAGTTCAATCCCTTGTACATGCTTTTGGCGAGACAACACGAAGGGCCATTGAAGCAGGTTATGATGGCGTAGAAATTCATGGGGCTAACGGTTACCTTATTCAGCAATTTTTCTCACCGCATTCGAACCGCCGAGAGGACAGATGGGGTGGCACTTTGGAAAAACGAATGGCCTTTCCACTGGCTATCGTCGATGAAGTCAAACGAGTAGTAGCTGCACATGCAAAGGAACCTTTCCTCGTCGGCTATCGCTTTTCACCTGAGGAAGCGGAGACTCCAGGAATTACGATGGCTGACACGTTACAATTGGTTGACGCTTTATCTAACAAAGAACTCGACTACCTCCACGTATCCCTAATGGATTTCTGGTCCACCGCTAGACGTGGAGCTGATCAAACCAAGGCTCGTATAGAGCTTATTCAGGAAAAAGTAGGAAAAAGAGTACCGATTATTGGTGTAGGGTCCATTCATACGGCAGATGAAGCTTTAAAAGCGTACGAGACGGGTATTCCGTTGATTGCCTTAGGCCGCGAGCTTATTATGGAACCGGATTGGGTGGAAAAGGTTCAACAAGGACGGGAGGCAGAGATTAGGACGACCTTAACCAAAGACGACCAAGAGCGTCTTGTTGTTCCAGATCCCCTCTGGCATGCTATTATGAACACTCCAGGATGGTTTCCAGTGGTGGAGACGACCAATCAGGGATAAGTTTGCGACTATCTAAGCTAGAAAGGATCCCATAATGAATGGGATCCTTTCTCTGTTTTATATCCTATACATTTATTAACTGATGAACACTCCAATTTACCGGAAGGTTTTTTAAAGATCTGAATCCAACTAGCTTTCTCCAGGAAACGGTCGACGAACATAATTGAAGATACGGCAATTCTTGCAATAAGGCCGGAATGGCCATTTGCGCTTCCAGTCGGGCTAAATTTGAACCTAAACAAAAATGATGGCCGTATCCAAAAGCTAAATGAGGATTAGGACTTCTTGCGATTTCTAGTTGATTTGGATTGGCGAATTTGTTAGGATCACGATTAGCTGCACCTAATAATAGGTAAATTTGCTCTCCTTTTCGGATTGCGTGTTGGTTGAACTCAATATCTTCTGAAGCCACGCGAGCTGTCATTTGCGTTGGACTTTCAAAGCGGAGAAATTCTTCTACCGCAGTATCAACCCTTGAAGGATCCTCTTTCAATAGAATCAGCTGTTGGGGGTGATTCAGCAAAGCGAGGATGGAATTAGAGATCAAGTTAACGGTCGTTTCATGTCCAGCAATAAGGAGCAAGATACATGTGGCGATAATCTCTTCTTCCGTTAAGGATTTCTCTGTACTATCTCCTAAACTTAATAAGCTGATTAGATCATCTTGAGGGTGTTGCTTTCTTTCTTGTATTAATTCTTTGAAGTACACAGACAGATGAATTACCGTATCATTCGCTTCTGCTAAGGCATATCTCGTTCGAGTCAAATCTATGCTTTGCAGCAGAATAACTGCCCATTCTCTAAATGCATGCCGATCTTTTTCTGGTATCCCCAGTATTTTGGCAATGAGAAGACTTGCTAGAGGAAAGGCGAAGTCAGTTACAATATCCAATGTACCCGTTTTTTTAGAATCATGAAGCAACTGATGTACAGTTTCTTCGATAAAAGAACGATATTTTGCCATCTCCTTTGGGGTAAAGGCTTGACCCACTAAGCTGCGCAAACGTGCGTGATCTGGAGGATTTTTAAATAACATCATATGGTTCTGGCTGTTTTTTAACCCTTCATACTTAGATGTAGTGGAAGGGAGGGGCGTACGATTATGAAATCTTACGTCTTTTAGTATGTCGAGCACCTCTTGATACCCAGTTACATACCATCCTGGGTATTTTCCTGAAGACATGTAGTATAGAGGACTGGCGCGCCGCATCTCTTCATAAAAGGGATAGGGATTGTGAAAGAACTCTTCGGTCATAAAAAAACGGGTCATAAGCATCCACCTCATTGTAAACCTAATTTTAATTTTAAGTTTACATTTTTATAGTGAAAAAAGCTATATTTATTTGAAATTAATTCCAGACAAGGAAAAAGCCGAACCTTATACAGGTTCAGCTCTTTTCCTAAACAACAATTAATATGGATCAGATGCACGCCCCATGTGTTCAGCTTGCTGTACACCTTCTTATTTCCATATAGATTCTCTCCCGAATGCTAGCTTTTATTCTCACATTAGTTGACAAAATTGTCTTTGGAATGATCACATAATCGTCATTTAACCTGGCGGTTCGTATATGTTATACTTTCCTTACTTAAAATGTCAGTTGAGGTGCATATCCATTGAAAACAGTCGTGGTTATAGGTGGCGGAATTACCGGACTTTCCACCATGTACTACCTAAATAAGAGAGTGAAAGAACTGCATAAAGAAGTCAGACTCATCCTAATTGAGGCTGATGAGTCCTTGGGCGGAAAGATTAAAACAGCCGAAGCCGGCGAATTTATCATGGAGACGGGAGCAGATTCTATCGTTGCTCGTAAGCCTAATGTAGCGCCTTTTCTCGAGGAGTTAAACTTACAGGATGAAGTCGTATATAACGCGACAGGAATATCATTTATTTACACAGACGGGAAACTTAAAAAGATTCCTGAGGACACGGTATTTGGCATCCCCTTAAGCTTAGAATCCTTGGCCAAAACCGAGCTAGTTTCGGCAGAAGGAAAAGTCGAGGCGCTCAAGGACTTTTATACCAAAAACGAGACTTTTACCAAAAATGACTCTATAGGTGAATTTCTTGAGAGCTTTCTGGGTAAGGAGCTAGTAGAGAAACAAATCTCACCCGTCATATCAGGCGTATATTCGGGCAAGCTTCACGAACTAACCATCGCTTCAACATTGCCGTATCTTTTAGACTATAAAAATCAGTTCGGTAGCATCATTCAAGGTTTATCGGAGAACAAGCAGGTATTTAAAGGAACAGGAGACAAGAAGTTTTTATCCTTTAAGAATGGCGTTTCGAGCCTCATTGACAGACTCGAGACTCAGCTTAGCGGAGTGGAGATATGGAAAGGCGTAAGGGCGGAAACGGTTGCCAAGCACCAGGGAGGGTATAAGATTCAACTAGAAGATCATCGTAGCATTGAAGCCGACATAGTCGTGCTAAGCACTTTGCATACCACCGCTCAGAGCCTGCTTCATGACGAACAGCTAAATGATGATTTTGATCAACTAACCAATAGCTCGTTGATTAGTATTTATCTCGGGTTTGATGTCCCTGACAGTGAACTTCCAGATGATGGTACAGGTTTCATCGTAGCAGATAACAGCCAATTGGTGTGTAATGCTTGCACTTGGACCAGTCGAAAGTGGGAGCATACATCGAAAAACAATCAATTACTGGTAAGACTTTTTTATAAAAGTTCTATCCCAGCCTTCGAAGCTATGCGGAACATGACACAAGAGGAACTTATCCAAGTCGCTTTACGAGATATTAAGATCAGTTTGGGAATTGAACAAGCACCTATACATCATGAAGTAACGAAGTGGAATAACACCATGCCAAACTACCATATTAATCATCATAAAATCGTGCAGTCCTTGGAAAATAAGCTAACTGCTGATTATCCGAACGTATTTTTGGCTGGATGTTCGTATTATGGAGTAGGGATCCCTGATTGTATTGCCAATGGAGAAAAAACAGCTCAATTAATAGAAAAAAGGTTATAATTTAAACAAGAAGTCTTCTGAAGCAACCGTGGATAAGTTTTAATATAGAAGGAGAGAAGTAATCGAGGGTGTCCCAGACATTTTGCAGGACACCCTCTTCGTATATCAAGTACTACTTTGTGATCGTAGCATTCTTTTTTTGCTCAAGGTACTGCTTAAATGCTTCTTTATCTGCCTTTAGTTCCATAGCCAATCTTACTAAATGTACAATTTCTTTTTCCATTTTCCAATCTCCTTATCGACCTCATTACCCATATTATACCACCAAAGTTCGACATTTTAAAGAACATTTTGTTCTTTTTGTCGAATTTTTTCATCTTTATGCAAATATAATCAGATTCAGTCCCGCAATAAAAATAATGAAGCTCGCATATCGTTTGATCTGCTCGCGCGGGAGCTTCTCAAACCATTTTAACCCGAAATGTGAGCCCAGAAAAACACTTACTGCCCCTAGCAAAAAGTAAGAAGCAAAATTAGCATCAAAATCTCCATGCAGGCCGTGCAAAAGAATAGACAATAAGCTCGTGAATACAAAGGTTGTCTGCAGATTGGCGTTATACCGGTGTTTTTCTTCATAAAGCATGAGGTAATAAAAAACGAAAAAAGGGCCGCCGACAGCAAAAACACCACCAATAAATCCTCCAAGAAAACCTAGCAATACCGGAAACATTGGGTTCATCTTAATAGTAGAGGGGCTATGCTTATGACCTAATAAAAGATATAAAACCATTCCAATCAGAAAAAGGCCTAGGCCCTGTTTCATAAAATGCATGTCCCCGTATAAGTTAAGAACGAAGAAGGAAAAAACTCTTCCAGTCAGTGCAGCTCCGAGAATAACGAGAAGACCCCTTACCTCAATATATCTATATACTCGCGCTGCGATCATAGATGATGTAATTAGGGTCAATGCCAGCACCAACAAAGTACTATCCTTTACGGTCAGAATAATGGGAAGTAAACCCATTGAAAAAAGCCCGAAACCAAACCCGCTGGATCCCTGCAGAAAACTACCAATAAACAAGGTCCCGATCACAAAAAGAAACTCCCAATCCAAACTAGACCCATCCTTTCAACTTATATCTTTTCATTTTTTTAACCAGAGTAGAATGATCGACTCCAAGAAATTCTGCAGCTCGTCAGAGGAACGGCTGCATCCGTATGTTTTCACCCAATGATATTATATGATTCTCGTACCCTTGACGCTTAATTAACTCATCAAATTCCTTTAACAGTGGTTCATCCATGGACACACCAAAACGCTTAAGATTAGATTCGCTCAAATGAGGTTCACTCCTACGTGGGTTCATGTTATCTTTCTATCATATTCATGGCACGGGTTCAATACATTTAAATAGACAAAATTAGAGGATGGTTAGGGTGAAGAGGAAAACAGGAGCGCGGTCGCTTTTTTTGGTCTTCGTTTATTTTGTTCTTGTCGGTCATACTTCCTGTGAAGAAGTCAAGGTGCGAGAAAAAAAGGAATCCCAAGGGCCAACAGTTATTTTAATGAGTTAGGGGGAAGCGAAAAGCATGCATGAAGGACATCACGGCATTTTAGATCATCACAAACATGATCATGATCACGAGCATTCTCATTCCCATCCGCATCCGAAGAAAAAGACAACAATATACAAAATAGCAGCTGGAGTAATTGTTATTATCGGTATCGTGGCATATGTTTTATGGGAGTTAAGCTTTGCATGAGCTTCGTTAAAAGAATGTGGATATGGCTTCTGCCGCTAGTCATGATTGTGGGTTTGCTTCTATCCCTGTTACCAGGTTCAGATCATTGGTTCATCTTCCCTGTTGCTTTTTATGTCATGCTTTTAGGCGGTGGTATCATCGCCTATCGTTCTTTACTGGCCATTCTAGAGCAACGCAGAATCACGGCTGGTGTCTTGGTTGTGATCTCGATCGTCGGATGCGCATACCTCGGCTTCTACAAGGCAGCAGCGTTGGTAGCACTTATGATGTTCCTAGGGGAGTGGTTAGAGGAGCGAACATTAGCAAAAACACGACAATCCTTTCGTGAGCTAATGGAACTCGTACCCGAAAAGTCAGTGGCTTGGAGAAATGGGCAGTGGGAAGAAATCTCTACAAATGACGTGCGAGTAGGGGATCGTTTACTTGTAAAGCCCGGACAAGGAATTCCAGCAGATGGAGTGGTCGTAAAAGGGACGGCTGCCGTCAACGAGGCCGCCCTTACAGGTGAATCGATGCCTGTCGATAAATCAACGGGTGATCCCGTTTGGCAGGGGACGATGAATCAATTCGGCTCATTGGAATTTCTAGTGGAAAAAGCCGGCTCTGCGACCACGATGGGTAAAATCATTGAAGCGGTTTATCATGCCCAAGAAACAAAGGGGTCAACGCAAAGACTGGCGGACCGATTTGCCCAATATTTTACCCCGTTGATCCTAGCGATTGCTGGGGGAACATGGTATCTGACGGATGACTTAATCCGAACGATGACTGTCCTCGTTATTGCCTGCCCGTGTGCCTTGGTGCTAGCCACTCCTACCGCTATCGTTGCGAGTGTAGGCAATGTAGCCAAGCGAGGCGTACTGGTCAAGGGCGGAAAAGCGATAGAAGCTCTATCCCAAGTGACAGTGGTTTGTCTGGATAAAACTGGAACCCTCACATATGGAAAACCTCGTCTGGTGCATGCTACCGCCTTCAAGGGGCGTGAGATCTCGGATGTCCTTTACTATGCTTCCGCCGCGGAAAGTCATTCCGAACATCCCATTGCCGTGTCCATTCGAGAATATACGGAGCAAGAGGGGATTCATTCGGCCTTCCAAATAGAGGATTTTCAGCAGGTCATCGGCACCGGGGTGCAAGCGAAAGTGAACGGCAAGCTCGTTCAAGTAGGAAATGGTAGATTAGGTTTTGAAGACGTTGAAGCTCACCTTTTTTTGAAGGAACAGGAAGGAATGGGCCATACTGCCTTACTTGTTTTCGTTGATGGGGATTGTATTGGCGGTATTGCCTTAGGGGATCAAGTTCGCGCAGAAGCAGCAAGGGCAACGGGTTCCTTGCGAGCTCTTGGCATTTCCAAAGTGGTTATGCTAACCGGAGACCACCCCACCGCTGCTCATTTCACCGGGGAGCAAATCTCTGTCGACGAGGTGCATGCAGGGCTTTTGCCTCAAGAAAAGCTGGCCTTGATCCAATCCTATCAGCGATCCGGTCACGTGGTAGCGATGGTGGGGGACGGCATCAACGATGCACCCGCCTTAATTGCGGCCGATGTGGGCATTGCTATGGGTGCGGCCGGTACGGACCTGGCGATTGAGTCTTCCGAGATTGCTCTAATGGGAGATAAGTTAACCTTATTGCCCGAGATTATTGAGATTAGTAGGAGAACAATGTTTATCGTACGCCAAAACATCTTGTATTTTGCTGTTCTCTTTAATCTAGTTGGAATCGGGTTGGCGATGACCGGCTTGATTTCTCCAGTGGTTGGGGCGATTATTCATAATGCCGCTTCACTTTTTGTTGTCGCTAATTCCGCCAGGTTGCTACATTACGGGGGTCAAGAAAAAGAAAAACTAATGAGCAAGACGATGGAAGCATGAAGCAAAGAGAGGCTATTATGGAAGGGATCGAGGTCTTACGCCGGTTAGTTTCCATCAATACCTCGGCAGGGAATCAGAACGAAACAGAAGCGGCCCGTTTTCTCCTGCAGGAGGCATACAAGCACGGAATTCCGGCCAGAGTAGAAGAACCTGTACCAGGTTTAGGGTCGTTCCTTGCCACATTACCAGGAGAGAAGATTGATTCTCTCCTTTTGCTTTCTCATTTAGATACGGCTGAGGTAAAAGATCAAGCCCATTGGGAGGAAAAACCTTTTTCAGGAACTCTAAAAGATGGGTACGTTTGGGGAAGGGGAACCATTGATTGCAAAGGACTTACAGCGGTTGGATGGTGTGTCCTGCTACTGCTTAAGGATGTACCTTTAAAAAGAGGAATCGTACTTGCGGCAACAGCGGGGGAAGAGACCCGTTCCCCTTGGGGAGCTCGTGGGCTTCGCCTGAATGTCCCTAAAGTCAAAGATTGTATAGGAGTCTTAAATGAAGGCGGGGGCTGGGAGATCGTTGCTGGTGGAAGAAGATGGGTCACCTGTCAAACAGGAGAAAAGGGGTATATTAAACTTCGGCTTCGTAAATCTCTTGACCATCCTCCCCTTCGTCACCCGACTTTTTATCTGTCTGCACGACTTCCGGCTACCTCTAAATTTTGGCTAACCCAGGTAGGTGGAGTTCCTCAGATCCTGACGCGTTTTTTTTCAAGTGCCGCCGCTCAATGGGCTATTGCATCCAAGCAGCAGTCTCAAAGGTACTCCATGGATCTGCGCGAGCTGTTTTTTCATGTTTGTCGGATGGAAAAAGGAGACGAAGGCTGGGAACTTTCTTGCCGAGTCCTTCCCGGGGCAAAAGTGGAAGAAGTAGCAAGACAAGCTACAAGGTATGTAGGACTTCATTTTCCCAAAGATATAGAAATCCTAGAAGCTATGGAGCCTACGGAATCCCCCTTAGATCATGAATTGCTTAATGCCATAAGTTATTGTCACTCTTCTACCATCCTTCCTATACTTGGTCCTGGGCCAACGGATAGTCACTGGTTTCGCCAAGCGGGTCTTCCTACCTATGGCTGGTTTCCGAGTTTGAGCATCGATGAAATCATGCGTATCCATCAACCGAATGAAAGGATGAGCATATCTTCGTTCCATAAAGCTGTAGGCTGTCTTTACAAGACTGTGATTCGGTTTTGTACGTAAATCGGCTCCGCCTCTTTTTTTCTCCTATTGGATTCGGTAAGATGAGGGAAAGAAACTGTGAAATATAGGAGGAGCTCTGATCACCTTGCCATCTCATACGCATCTTTACTTCAATACGAATATGGGCATTAAAAAACCTGAAAATATCATTAATCGAGGTGCCTCATGTCCTTTTTGCGAAACAGAGAAGCTGAAGGATATCATCGATCAAAAAGGAGAAATCATCCTCCTGAAAAATAAGTATCCTGTTCTAGCGGAAACCTACCCGTTAGTCCTGATTGAAACAGGAAATTGCGACTCAGAGCTCTCCCTTTACCATAAGGAGCACCTTTTTCAGCTTATTGATTTTGGTATCTCTCATTGGCTTAGGCTTTTAGATCGCAATGAATTTCGCTCGGTTATATTCTTTAAAAATCATGGGCCTAAATCGGGGGGGACAATTCGCCACCCCCATATGCAGATTATCGGACTCCATCATATGGATAGCAACCGATTAGTAGAGCCTATTCACTTTGAAGGAATACCCATTGCGAGGTCTCAACAAGTCGAATGGAATCTTTCGGCCTCGCCAAGAATGGGTTTTTACGAATTTAACGTGGTTTCGGAACATGGAGAAACGAAGCAAATGGCGGAATTCATTCAAAACTCGTGCCATTATATTTTGAACCATTTTTATAACTGTGATAGCTATAATCTGTTCTTTTACTACGTTGGCTCTAAGCTCATCGCTAAAATTATTCCTAGATTCGTCACTTCTCCTTTGTTCGTCGGCTATTCCATCCCCCAAGTTGCGATGAATCTCGAAGACGTCGTAAGATCTGTTCAACAGTTATATGTTTGATTGTTAATCTCTCTCGGCTACGCTTGCATAAATGAAGAACAAATATGAATTGGTAGAAGGGCTATTATAAACCTGTGTCCTATCAACTGATACAGGAGCATGTTTTCATACAGTTGCCCTGAGGGCAACTGTAAAGAGGGTGTCCCAAAAGATAGGTAGATCCGACACCTTTTGGGACACCCTCTTTTGGGTTCTTCAGTTGTTTAAATCGGAATGACAATCTGGAAGCAGGTTAGATCTCGACTAGATTGGCAATGTAGCGTCCCATCATGCTCTTCGATAATTTTTCGGCAGATGTACAGTCCTATACCCGTACCTAACTTCTTCGTCGTATAAAAAGGTTCGAATATAGAATGTAGAGATTCCGGCGGTATCATAGGTCCATTGTTGGAAATACTTACAATTAAACAGTCAGCCTCAAGGTGACTCGAAATGAGAATACGTTTAGACGGTTGATCGGATTCAATCAGCGCGTCCAGTGAATTAATGATAATGTTGATCATGACCTGTCTAAACTCATCAGCATAACCGTGAAAGGAAGGATCCCCGTCGATGTCGGTCTCAATATAGACATCTGTACTGACAAGCAGGGGGTAGATAAAGTCTAGCGTCCCCTCAACCAAGCTTTGAAGCTGGATCTTTTCTTTCTCTTTTTCTTTAGTTTCTTTTTTTGAGGTCAATAGAAATTGAGAAATCCTAAATTTGAGCTGGTCTAATTCGCTTTCGATGATATCAAGATAATCCAATGAACCGTACTTTTCACGCAGCAATTTAATAAAACCCATGACAGAAGTCAGGGGATTACGAAACTCGTGAACAAAGCTGGATGACATTTGCCCTAAGATGGTTAATCGGTCTTTATGCGTCTGCTCAATGAAGTACGATTGTTCTTCGATCCGCTTATCCTTAAGCTCCGTATAGCGTCGGACAGCAAGATGCAGGAAGTGGTCAAAATAAAAGTTAATCTTATTAAAGAATGGATCAAGTTCATCAATCGTTAACCCCATCTTAAGCAAGGAATTGAAGATCTCACTTCTCCCCAAACTCACGTTGTATACAAAATCTCCAATATTAACTTTGGCGTCAAGTCTTTCCCCTGCTACCTTATGCGCTAGATTAATGAGCTCAGCTTCATTGTTGCTATCCTTAAGACAAAGCATGATGAGTCTAAGCATACCTTTTCCGTTTTCTAGTATTTTATCTTTATAGGGATCTTCAGGGGAGGGGATTACTCGATCAATCCATTTTTTTAAGATAGCTTCTTCATTTTTTTCTATAAAAGAAATAATTTGATCCTGCAGGAGATTGGACACAACCAGCGCCTCCTTGGTTAACGACTTTACATTCATATTATATTAGCGAGAAATAAAAAGAAATACGAGGATTATAAAGAATACTTTAACTACTAGCTTCCTATTCCTATTAGCTTCAGATGCTTAAGTCCGTAAGCAATTCCTCCATCATCCACAGATCGAGTGACGAAATTTGCCAGAGATTTTAGCTTTTCATGTGCATTCCCCATCGCTACACCCATTCCCACGTAAGATAGCATCTCCAGGTCATTCAGTCCATCGCCAAATGCTACCGCCTCAGAAGGGTCAAATCCAAGGTGCTCCAG
>JBEQAI010000074.1:0-11567 GCA_041640415.1 Ammoniphilus sp.
GCTTGCCATTATCGGAACGTTTTCTATGGCGGGTTTACCCCCGTTTAATGGATTCCTTAGCAAAGAGTTGTTTTTCACAGGCGTGTTAAATGCGAGTCAGTTAAATCTGTTTGAAATGCAGACGTGGGGGATGCTGTTCCCTATTTTAGCATGGGGAGCAAGTGTGTTTACTTTCATCTACAGTATGGTTCTAGTGTTTAAGACCTTCACAGGGAAGTACCAGCCTGAAAAATTGGACAAAAAGCCGCACGAAGCTCCAATCGGAATGCTGATTCCTCCCATTATTTTGGCATCCCTTGTCGTGATATTCGGGATCTTTCCGAACTTGTTATCCTATTCGCTTATTGAACCAGCGATGGCCTCGATTATCCCAAGTGTCTTAGGGCCAGATCAGCAATTCTATGTGAATATCTATCATTGGCATGGATTTACCACAGAATTGTATATGACCATTGGGGTGGTAGCTGTCGGAACGCTATTGTACCTAGGCTTAAGCAAATGGTCGGGTATCTACAATTTGTTCCCAAAAAAGCTGGCGCTGAACCATTTCTATGATCATGGTTTAATTTCAATGGAGAGAGTCGCAAACAAAATCACTCGTTTCCATATGACGGGCTTGATTCGAGACTATTTAGTTTATATCTTTGCGTTTCTCATCATCGTGCTCGGTGGAGGGTTGTTCACCCTTAACGCATTTACCTTTGATCCATCTACAACCGCACCGATTGGTATCTATGAAGTGATTCTGGCGTTAATCATGGTGGTAGCTGCTGTTGCCGTTCCCTTTGCCCAATCTCGAATCACGGCGATCTTATCGGTAGGTATTGTAGGGTTTATGCTGGCTATGTTCTTTGTTGTATTTAGAGCACCCGACTTGGCTTTAACGCAGCTCATCGTTGAGACGGTTTCAGTAGCCTTGTTCTTGCTTTGCTTTTATCACTTGCCTAAGCTGCAGAAGGAAATTTCGCCTGTACCATTTAAAGCTACGAATTTCGTCATCTCCTTGGGAGTGGGGCTGGTAATGATGTTGATCGCCTTCTCCGCGATAGGAAATCGCTTATTTGAGCCGATATCAGAATATTTCTTAGAAGCTAGCTATGCGGAGGCAGGGGGAAAGAACGTAGTTAACGTCATCCTGGTTGACTTCCGCGGGTTCGATACCATGCTGGAAGGTTTGGTATTAGGAATTGCAGCGTTGGGTGTTTACTCCCTCATTAAGCTGCGTCTAGCAAGGAGGGAAGATCTTGAGAACCAATGATGTCATTTTACAAACGGTAACACGCACCGTTTCCTTTATTATCTTGCTGTTTTCCATTTACTTGTTCTTCGCCGGACACCATAACCCCGGCGGAGGATTCATCGGAGGATTGATGACCGGAGCGGCCCTTGTATTGCTCTATATCGCTTATGATATTAAGACCATGGCGAAAGTCCTTCCGATCGATTTTAAAAACATGACGGCACTAGGATTATTGATTGCGGTTTCCACAGGATTAGGATCTTTTTTATTTAATGTTCCTTTCCTGTCCCATTCCTTTGGATACTTCTATTTGCCTTTTCTAGGGAAAACGGAGCTTGCAACAGCGGTCTTGTTTGACTTGGGAGTCTACCTTACGGTTGTTGGGGTCACCATGACCATTATCCTAACGATTGGGGAGGACGATGAATAATGGAGATTTTAATGTCCGTGGTAGTAGGAATTCTATTTATGGTAGGGACCTACTTGATCTTAACCAAGAGCTTGCTGCGCATCATTTTAGGGACGGGAATCATCAGTCACGGTGTTCATTTATTGCTGCTTACTATGGCTGGACTTAAGACAGGGGCACCTCCTCTCTTAG
This sequence comes from Ammoniphilus sp., assembly GCA_041640415.1. Classification (GTDB taxonomy): domain Bacteria; phylum Bacillota; class Bacilli; order Aneurinibacillales; family RAOX-1; genus YIM-78166. The sequence goes on from JBEQAI010000074.1 coordinate 1,842, forward strand.
GGGAGAATGCAGCGCTTTATACCGATCCGCTTCCGCAGGCTTTGATTTTAACGGCTATCGTTATCAGCTTTGGTGTAACAGGATTCTTTTTCGTCTTGGCTTACCGGGCATATAAAGAGCTGGGGACAGACGATATGGATAAGTTAAGGGGAAATGATCATGAATAACCTTGTAGTACTGCCTATTGTTCTTCCTATATTGACAGGTATCATTCTCATCTTCTTCCGAAACCAAATCGGGTTGCAAAGATGGATTAGCTTTATTTCTTTATTGTTTTTGATCGGGTTAGCGGCGAATATAGTACAGCAGGTCTATGTGGATGGCATTCAAACCCTCTACCTTGGGGGATGGCTGCCGCCATTTGGGATCGTGTTGGTCGCGGATATGTTTGCTAGCTTACTGGTATTAACTACAGCCATTGTAGCGTTAAGCTGTTTATGGTTCTCGTTTCGATCCATTGGGATCGAGCGAGAAAAGCATTACTATTATCCCTTCTTTCATTTTTTGATTGCAGGGGTATCAGGATCATTCTTAACCGGTGATATTTTTAACCTCTTTGTTTTCTTTGAGGTTATGCTGATTTCTTCCTACGTGTTAATTGTTTTGGGAGCAACGAAAATACAGCTTAGGGAAACCTTAAAGTATCTTTTGGTTAATATCGTTTCATCAGCTTTATTCGTAGCTTCTGTTGCTTTTTTGTACGCGATCACGGGTACGTTGAACATGGCCGATCTATCGGTTCGTGTAGCTGAAGTGGGACAGACCGGATTGTTAAACGTTGTGGCCTTGCTGTTCTTGGTTGTATTTGGACTAAAGGCCGGGTTGTTTTTATACTTCTGGCTTCCAGGTTCTTATAGTGCACCGCCTACGCCAGTGGCTGCCTTGTTCGCTGGTCTTCTGACCAAGGTGGGGATCTATGCGATTTTCCGTACGTTCACGCTCATCTTTTATCATCAGCCAGGGATCACGCATGAGGTGATGGCTTGGATGGCAGCAGCCACCATGATACTGGGTGTGATTGGTGCGATTGCCTTTAGTGATGTACGCCAAGTTTTAGCCTTTAACGTGGTAGCTGGGGTTGGTTTTATCATTTTCGGTCTTGCTGCCTTTACGACGGCGTCTTTTCAAGGAGCGATCTTCTACTTGATCCATGACATGATTGTAAAAGCCCTTCTTTTCTTGCTCGGCGGAGCTGTCATCGGCATTGCAGGAACGAGCCATCTCAAGAAGATGGGGGGGCTTATCAAGTACCATCCCTCACTGGGCTGGATGTTTTTTATCGCCGCCCTCGCATTGGCTGGTGTTCCTCCATTAAGTGGATTTATTGGGAAGCTGTTAATTGTTCAAGGAGGTCTTACCGCTGAATTCTATTGGATCACGGGAATTAGTTTAGCAACCAGCTTGTTAATTCTCTACTCGATCATCAAGGTGTTTATGCACGCATTCTGGGGCGAGACGAAGCTGAGTCCAAAAGAGGAAAAGGGTTCGGAAAAAGGGTTATTGGCTCCATGCGCGATCCTCGTGTTTCTTTCATTCGCTTTAGGCTTAGGGGCTGATTATCTCTATCCTTATATTGAAGTTGCAGCAGAAACATTGATGGATCCTTCTATCTATATTCAAGCGGTATTAAAGGAGTAGATAACTATGGCTGTTCAAGTCTTGCTCAACTTCACACTCGCCTTCATCTGGATGTTTTTGAACCAAAGTTGGACCCCTGTTACCTTTGTGATGGGATATATCGTGGGGCTAGTGCTCATTTATGTGCTCCGCCGATTTCTCCAAACCCCGTTTTATTTTCAAAAGGTGATTGCCGTCGCTACACTTATTTTGATATTTATCCGAGAGCTCATCCTTTCGAGTGTAAGTGTCATTAAGTTGATTCTTCGACCTAAAATGGACTTTCGTCCCGGTATTTTTGCCTTGCCGACGGATCTGAAGACGGATTGGGAAATTACCTTGCTGGCTAGTCTGATCTCATTGACGCCGGGTACGTTATCTCTGGAGGTATCTCCGGAAGGAAATGTGCTGTATATCCATGCGATGGATCTGCCGGATACTACAGAAGCCATTAATCAAATCAAGGAAACATTCGAAAAAGCGATTAAGGAGGTGACTCGGTAATGTTTGAGACGTTAATTACAATTTCGTTGATATTCATCTCCCTATCGATTTTGGGTACTTTATACCGATTGTTTTGGGGTCCTTCAATGCCGGACCGGGTCATAGCTGTCGATTCCGTTGGGATTAATATTATTGGGTTGGTCGCGATTGTATCCGTTATGTTAAATACCCAAGCTTTTTTAGAAGTCATCCTGCTTATCGGAATTCTTGGTTTTATCGGGACGATATCCTTCGCAAAGTTCTTAGAGAGAGGTGAAGTCATTGAGCGCGATCGAAATCGCTAAGATTGTAGTAGGTGTCCTTCTGCTGATCGGCTCTTTGCTGAGCCTGCTGAGTACGTTTGGGCTGTTGCGCTTACCGGATATCTACAATCGAACCCACGCTGCCACGAAGGCAGCAACCTTAGGTACCGTGTCTATTCTTGTAGGTTCGTTTATTTTCTTCTATGTCGTAGATGGGATCATTAGTGCAAAACTTCTATTAGGGATACTCTTTGTTTTTATTACGGCTCCAGTAGCTGGACATATGGTTGGTCGTGCGGCCTATCGGACGGGTGTTCCTCTATGGGAAATGACGATTAAGGATGACCTCAAGCGCGATGATATGAAAAGGACGAAAAAGTTGAATAAGAAGGCGAAGTAGTAATAAAAAACACAATAAAAAACGAGCAACAAGCCAGCTGGCTATTGCTCGTTTTTTTGTTAAGAAGCCTTATTCTCTTTCTCAATCTCGCCAAATGCGGTTTCCTTACCTGGCAGAATGGCGTGAAGCAAAATGCCGAGGAAGGTCGCCATGGCAATATTATCGATGGTTAGGTTGGCGATAATATTATGAATCGTAATATCGTGGATTTCCAGCTTGAAGCCACCGATTCCTGTAACTAAGATAATGGCGGCGATCACCATATTGCGTTTGTCCGCAAATTCTACTTTATGCTCGACATACATCCGTACTCCTTGGGCAGCAATGATACCAAACAGGATAATGGTAACCCCACCGAGAACAGGCTTAGGGATCGTCATTAAGGCTGCACCAATCTTTCCTACAAAAGCGAAAATGATGGCAAACACCGCAGCTAGTCCAATTACATTACGGCTAAACACGCGGGTAATGGCTAGTACCCCGATGTTTTCCCCATATGTCGTGTTAGGGGGTCCGCCGATAAAAGCGGCTAAAGAAGTCGCTAGACCATCTCCTAAAAGGGTGCGATGGAGCCCAGGCTGTTTCATAAGGTCACGATCCATTACGCGACCGGTAACCAGTAAGTGTCCTATGTGTTCAGCCAAGGTAACAAAAGCGACAGGAACGATAATTAAAGCGGCGAACCATGCGCTTGAGGAGCCAAAAGCTCCGATTAACTGTGTGGTTAAAAGGTGATTGGCAAACATGTCACCAGGAGTGATAAACCACTGGGCATTCGCGATGGAAGCCAGATCAATCCATTCAGGAAAACGAACCAAGGTATAAATGTAGCCGGTAACCATGCCTGTCAAAATGGGGATTACGGACAAAAAACCTTTAAAGAAAATCGTCGCTACAACGGTTGTGATTAAGGTGATAAATGCGACTTCTACAGCAGCAACAGAATATTCCGGGGTTTGACTTAAAGGATTGTAAATCGCCCAATTCACAGCCACTCCCGATAAGCTAAGCCCGATTACGATAATAACCGATCCGATTACCATAGGAGGTAGCAGTCGGTTTAACCAACCGATTCCAACCTTAGAAACAATCATCGCTACGATGACATAGACGATACCTGCAAGCAAGCAGCCCAGCATGGCGGCCCCAGGTCCCTCGCTCGCTGACACCGTAATGATGGGACCGATAAAGGCAAAGGACGATCCTAGATAGTTGGGAACCAGTCCTTTAGTTAGGAAGATAAACAGTAAGGTTCCAAGTCCGCTAGACAGGAGAGCGGCTTGGATGTCGAGTCCGGTAATTAACGGAACTAACACGGTAGCCCCGAACATCGCAAACAAATGCTGTAAGCTTAAGGGCACCAGCTTTTGTATTGGTGGGGTTTCGTGAACGTCAATAAAATCTTTAGCCATGGGTTGGATTAAGCCTCCTCTATTTTTTCTTGGATCGTTACACGCTCTTGCTGATCAATTTCCTTTAGCTCGACAACAATGATTTCCGCTCGTGAAGTGGGGGCGTTCTTTCCTACAAAATCAGGGCGGATCGGCAGTTCACGGTGACCTCTGTCAATCAGCACAGCGAGTTGAATCATTTGTGGGCGGCCGTTATCCATGAGGGCATCAAGAGCAGCTCGAACCGTACGCCCAGTAAACAGAACATCGTCTACAAGAATCACTTTTTTATCGGTTATATCTTCAGCAAAAACGATATCTTTTCTATCAGGTTGCAGTTCGGACGGAGTGCGGTCGTCACGGTAAAGAGTAATATCTAGCTCTCCCACGGGAATAGCCTGTCCTTCAATGTCTTGAATGCGCTCAGCTAGTCGATTAGCTAAATATACACCGCGGGTACGTATCCCAATAAGCACACAATTTTGAATTCCTTTATTGCGTTCGATAATCTCGTGGGCAATCCGGGTCAGCGCTCGTCGCATCGCTGCTTCGTCAAGAAGGACACTTTTTTCTTGAAGCTTCTGTGTTTTCATAGTTTCCACCCCTAAGGTTATTCAGGTTTTATTATGTTCTATTTGCGGAGAGATTAATAAAAAGCTTCATTTAACGCAAAAAAAATTCCTTGCCATCAACATGACAAGGAATGAAAGCGCACAAAAATAAAGGATTATCAACCCATCCTATAATCCGCTTACCTTGCCAGCCTCACGGGACTGAATTTAAAGGTACTCTTTAAACCAATTCATTATGGCATGTGGAGAAAAGGTTGTCAATAGATTGAAATATGCTATGATGAAAATAAAATCATGAACGGAAAAGGATGATCAGGTATGCTGGATCGTTTGATTACAAGACTTCAAGAGATCTATCCAGACCTCGTAGAGATACGCAGAGATTTTCATATGTATCCTGAGCTTTCTTACCAGGAGGAGAATACCCCCCGTAAAGTAGCAGACTTCCTATCAGCGCTCGGTTTAGAGGTGCGGACGGGTGTGGGGGGAAGAGGAGTAGTAGGGACTTTACGTGGAAGCAAGCCAGGTCCAACCCTTGCTCTCCGAGCTGATTTTGACGCTTTGCCTATCCAGGACGAAAAGCAGGTAGACTATAAGTCTCGCATTCCTGGTGTGATGCATGCATGCGGACATGATGTCCATACCACCACCTTAATGGGTGTAGCTAAAGTCTTATCTGAAGTTCGTGAACACTTAGCTGGTAATGTGGTATTTATTCACCAATTTGCAGAAGAGGTGGCACCTGGCGGTGCGTTGCCGATGATCGAAGATGGTTGTTTAGATGGGGTAGATGTCATTTATGGAGCTCATGTATGGTCCGGGATCCCTATTGGTCAAGTGGGCGTAACCTATGGGTATATGATGGCAGCAACTGATGATTTTGAGATTGAGATTACAGGAAAAGGCGGCCATGGAGCCACTCCACATTTAACAGTTGATTCGCTGGTTACAGGAAGCCAGCTTGTGCTTAACCTCCAACAAATCGTAAGCCGTAGGGTAAACCCTTTAAAACCAGCCGTACTAACCGTGGGCTCCTTTGTTAGCGGGAATGCCTATAATGTGATCCCCAACACTGCTCAATTAATGGGGACGGTTCGTACCTTTGATGAAGAAGTGCGAGATCTTATGGAAGAGGAATTAAAGGCTGTGGTGCAAGCGACCTGCCAGGCTGTGGGGGCTACAGCTAAGGTTCATTATCTCAGAGGCTATCCAGCTGTTTGGAACCATGAGGAGCCGACTCGAGTGGTCGAGTCCCGAGCCAAAGAGCTATTAGGAGAGGGCCAAGTATTCCACATGGAGCCCATCATGGGTGGAGAAGATTTCTCTTATTACCTGCAGAAGGTTCCTGGATCCTTTTTCTTCGTGGGTGGAGCCAATCCAGAACTAGGAGCGGAATATCCGCATCACCACCCTAAATTTGACGTGGATGAAAAGGCGATGCTAGTGGCAGGTCAGGTCTTTTTATCAACTGTATTACACCATTTGGGGTAAGAGGAGACACAAGAAAAACATGGGGAACGGCATATTAGAACAAGCCAAGCAGTTAAAAGAACAAGTGATTGCTTGGCGCCGTGATTTTCACCAGCATCCGGAGCTTAGTTTTGAGGAAGTACGGACTTCAAGGACCGTAGCGAAACATTTACAAAGTTTGGGCTTGGAGGTTCAAACTGGAGTAGGCCGTACGGGCGTGGTTGGTGTGCTGCGAGGAAAGGAATCAGGGCCGACCATTGCCTTGCGGGCAGATATGGATGCTCTTCCGATGCAGGATCAGAAGAATGTAGCGTATCAGTCAACGGTACCAGGAAAAATGCACGCCTGCGGTCATGATGCTCATACCAGTATATTGATGGGGGCAGCTCAATTTCTTACCCAAGTAATGCCGCCTAAAAAAGGGAATATTAAATTTATCTTTCAGCCTGCTGAAGAAGGTGGAGGAGGAGCCCGCGTCATGATGGACGATGGTGTTCTTCAAAATCCGAAGGTCGATGCCATCGCGGGTCTTCATGTTTTTCCCGCTGTGCCTACAGGCAGCATCACCGCGGTTAAAGGTGTTGGCTGTGCAGCTGCTGATTTTATTGAAATTAAAATCATTGGAAAAGGTGGCCATGCAGCACATCCACATACCGCTGTGGATTCTATCACGGTCACGGCTCAAGTGATCACGGCGCTCCAGCAGATCGCAAGCCGCCAGGTAGACCCACTAGAGTCTGTCGTGATTACCATTGGCACGATTAACGGGGGTTCTGCAAGCAATATTATTGCACCAGAGGTGAACTTAACCGGGACGGTTCGGACGCTTAATCCATCTTTACGAGAACAGATGCCGGGAAAAATCGAGAAAGTGATAAAGGGAATAACGGAAGCGATGGGGGCGACGTATGAGTTCACCTATGAAATGGGGTACCCTTCCATCATTAATGATGACCAAATGGTCGAACTGGTGTTGCAAACGTCAGATCAAGTATTAGGGCAAGGGAAGTGGACGCTGGTGAAGCCTTCGATGGGCGGCGAGGATTTTTCCTATTACACCTATGAAGTGCCTGGTGTGTTTTTCCGCTTAGGGGTAGGCAACCCGGAAAAGAATACAACGTATCCGCTGCACCATCCTTTATTCGATGTAGACGAAGACGCCCTTCCCATTGGCATTGCCTTGTTGTCCGCCACCGCCCTTAATTATCTTGACCGGAACACGGATTGTTAATAGAGAAAGGGTTATATATATGTCAAATGAATTTCGAGTTTGTGATGAATGTCGAATGACCAATGTTAAAACGTTGCTTCCCAAGCTAAGAAAGCTGGATGCTGATGCCGAAATTAAAATGGGCTGTCAATCCTATTGTGGAATCGGATATAAGAAAAGCTTCTGTATCGTTAATGGCAAGCATGTTACGGCACTAAGTGAAGATGAACTGATCGAGAAAGTCGAAAAAATCGTCAAGCGAGCCGCAAGAAAACAGGCAAGTACGACAACCTAATTGCATACCATGGAGTAAGGGGGGTACTACCGGAAACGCAGGTTTCCATGATGTAGGCCCCTTTTTTCTATCCTTTTGAAGGAGAGGACAACAGTGACGGTACGCCTGGATGGCAATCAGTTAACCTTAGATCAAGCGGAACGTGTGATATTGGGTAGGGAGAAAGTGGAGCTAACAGAGCAGGCCTGGATAAATCTAGGCAAGAGTCGCAGAGTGGTGGAACGGAGTATTGAGGAAGGTCAGATTATCTACGGAGTGACCACAGGCTTCGGCAAGTTTAGCGAAGTCAATATTTCCCGGGAATACTTAGAGCAGCTTCAGCTGAATTTGATACGAAGCCATGCCGTGGGAGTGGGTAAGCCTTTTGATGAAAGGGTTAGCCGCGCCATGCTGCTTCTCCGTGCGAATGCCTTAGCGAAAGGTTTTTCTGGCATCCGAAAGGAGACGATGGAGCAGCTGTTAAGCTGCCTAAATCGGGGGATTCACCCTGTGATTCCTTCTCAGGGCTCATTGGGAGCGAGCGGAGATTTGGCTCCTTTATCCCATCTGGCTCTTGTTTTGATAGGGGAAGGAGAAGCTTATGTTCAAGGGAAAGCAATGTGTGGAAAGGATGCCTTGCAAGCGGCGGGGTTACAACCCATTAGCTTAACGGCCAAGGAAGGCTTGGCTTTAATTAATGGAACTCAGGCCATGACTGCGGTGGGCCTCCTTGCTTATTTGGAAGCTGCCAAACTTGCGGATGATGCAGACCGGACAGCGGCCCTTACAATGGAAGCCCTGAGAGGCATCATGGATGCGTTTCAGGAGGAAGTTCACCAGGTCAGACCTTATCCGGAACAGGTGGAAGTGGCTAGAAGGATGAGAAAATTACTCGAAGGAAGCCACCTCGTGACGAAGCAAGGAGAGTTAAGAGTACAAGATGCTTATTCGCTAAGATGTATCCCACAGGTTCATGGAGCAACTCGCCAAGTGCTCAACTATGTTAAAGAAAAATTGCTAGTTGAAATGAACGCTGCAACGGATAATCCCCTAATTTTTGCACACAATGGTACCGTCATTTCCGGAGGGAACTTCCATGGACAACCGATGGCCTTTGCTATGGATTTCCTGGGAATAGGGTTGGCAGAACTAGGAAATATCTCGGAGAGGCGCATTGAACGGCTTGTTAATCCTCAGCTTAATGATTTACCCCCCTTTTTGAGTTATGATCCTGGCTTGCAATCCGGGCTCATGATCCTTCAATACACCGCTGCCTCCCTTGTATCAGAAAACAAGACGCTGGCTCACCCTGCCAGTGTAGACTCGATCCCATCATCCGCTAATCAAGAAGATCATGTCAGCATGGGAACCATTGCTTCCCGACATGCCTATGAAATAATTCAAAATGTTCGTCGTGTGTTAGCCATTGAAGCCATTTGTGCAGCGAGGGCATGTGACTTCCGGGGAATTGAACGACTCGCTCCGCTTACCCGGCAGTGGTATGAAGAGATTCGACAAGTGGTGCCTAAGTCGATGGAGGATCGAGCAATGTCCAGAGAGATCGAAGAATTGGCGGAGAGGATGAGAGGGTATAAGAAGCAATAGTCGTAGAATTCCGATTAAATGGACTGGAGGGCGAGTTGAAGGGAGAAATGTCGGAGTAGCACCGACGATTTCTCCCTTCTTAAAGCGCAGTCTTACGGCTAATTCACTCTGTGGTGATCTTCACAAGGAAAGATTGGCTATCCCACTCTACTTTAGCTCCCAACGCCTCACTGACAAAACGTGCAGGAACCATCATTCGACCATTCACAGGTTGAGCGGCCACATCTAACGGTACCAGCTGCCCATTTACCATCGCTTCTTTAGCGCCTTTTCGGAGGTTGACCATGATTTCTCCTTTAGTAGCGATAACGGTCTCGGTTTCTGCATGCCATTGAACCTCGGCTCCCAAGGTCTCAAATATTCCTCGCAATGGCACGAGCGTCCGGTATTGAACCATCATCGGAGGTTGATCATATCGCTGAGGTACTCCGTTGATCATCA
>JBEQAI010000075.1:0-11538 GCA_041640415.1 Ammoniphilus sp.
TTATGACGGCACTACTTACACTCGCTATAGGAAATGTGGGGAAAGTAGCGGAATATGTGGAGGAAACGAGGAGAAGAGGGATCTCTGTTCAACTTCCCGATATCAATTACAGTCATGCTGCTTTTTCAATTCGAGGGAATAGCATCCTGTTCGGACTTTCAGCGATAAAAAATGTGGGTATCCATGCCATTGGGTCCATTCTTCAAGAGCGGGAAAAAAAGGGACCGTTTAGCAGTTTATCTGATTTTGCTCGAAGAGTAGACCCTAGAATATGCAATCGGAGAGTACTGGAAGCCTTGATTCAAAGTGGGGCCCTCGACAGCTTGCCTGGTCATCGCGCGCAGAAGCTTTCTGTGATTGATCTGGTGCTGGAAAAAGGACAGGAATGGAGGAGGGAGCACGCAGATGGACAGGGCAGCTTATTTCAAGTGGAATCGGTTCAGGGAGTAGAGGTTCAGTACCCGGACATTCCCCCCTTTACCAAGAAAGAGCTGCTACAGCTTGAAAAAGATTTACTCGGGCTTTATGTTTCCGGTCATCCCCTCGAAGAGTATGATGCCATCTTCCAGCGTAAGGAAGTCATCCCACTGTATAGACTCGACTCCCACGTGCAACAGACTGTGCTTGTGGCGGGCATGATTCTAGAGGCTAAAACCATTACCACCAAAAAAGGGAGTCAAATGGCGTTTGTTCTTCTAGAAGACAAGGCTTCGCAAGCCGAGCTTGTGGTTTTTCCGGCGACATTCGAAAAGGAAGCTGCACTCTGGAAAAAGGATCGAATGGTGGTTGTTCAAGGGAAGGTTGAAAAGCAGGAAGAGCAAATCAAGCTGATCGTTCAAAAAGGATGGGACATGGCCTCTTTACCTTCCTCGAAGCAGGAGCCTCAACGCTTGGCGCTGTTTATTCGAATTTCCGAACAGCTGGAGGGATCGGGTCAACTAGTGGATGTACAAGAGGAGCTCCTGAAATTTAGCGGAAACTCCCCTGTTTACCTCTATTATGAAGTGAAAAAAGAAACCAAAAAGTTGCAAGAAAAATATCATGTCAATCTTCAACCAGCCTTGATTAACAGGCTTGAAGCATTAGTTGGCAAGGAGTCTGTGATTGTAAAAGAGTGGAACAAATAGGGTTTTGACGTATAAGGTCGGAAATTATCGATTAATTTCACGTTTACTTGGGCATAACTTCTGCTATAATTATGAAAAAGACTTTAGTGGTCTGACCACCTAGAGGAGAGATTAAGCCGTGTCCAATTTACGTGAAGCTGCACTGCAAATGCACAGAGAAAACCAGGGAAAACTAGCCGTACACTCTAAAGTAGCAGTAAAGAATGCTCAAGATTTAAGCCTAGCATATTCTCCGGGTGTGGCTGAGCCGTGCAAAGAAATTTTCGGGGATGAGAGCAAAGTCTACGAGTATACGATGAAAGGTAACTTGGTAGCCGTAGTCTCCGATGGAACGGCTGTACTCGGTCTAGGGAACATCGGTCCTGAGGCAGCGATGCCAGTAATGGAAGGGAAGGCCGTCCTGTTTAAGAATTTTGCAGGCGTTGATGCTTTTCCGATATGCCTCAGTTCATCGGAAGTCGAGAAGGTAATTGAAACGGTAAAAATGATCGCACCTAGCTTCGGTGGAGTTAATTTGGAGGATATTGCTGCCCCTCACTGCTTTGAGATTGAAGAAAGATTGAAGCGGGAATGCTCCATTCCAGTGTTCCACGATGACCAACATGGTACAGCTATAGTAACGGCAGCGGGACTGCTGAATGCTTTACGGATCGTCGATAAGCATATGAATGAGATTCGGGTAGTCGTGAATGGTGCAGGGGCTGCAGGCATTGCAATCATCAAGCTTTTATCGCATTTAGGTGTTCAAGATATCTTGCTATGTGACACAAAAGGAATTATCTATGAAGGTCGCCCTTATGGGATGAATCCGATCAAGGATCAGATGGCCAAATTGACGAATACTGAAAAGAAGGAAGGCCAGCTAGCGGATGCGGTTCGCGGGGCCGATGTTTTCGTAGGGGTATCCGTGAAGGGCGCTTTGACAAAAGAAATGATTCAAACAATGAATCGGGAACCCATTATTTTTGCCATGGCGAATCCTGATCCTGAGATCATGCCAGAAGAGGCTAAAGAAGCAGGAGCGCGGGTGGTAGGAACGGGGCGCTCGGACTTCCCTAATCAAGTCAACAATGTTTTGGCGTTTCCGGGAATCTTTCGTGGTGCTCTAGACGTGCGAGCAGAACAGATCAATGAGGAAATGAAGGTAGCAGCTGTCTACGCCATTGCCAATTTAGTGGACAAAGAGGAACTCAATGAAAACTATGTTATTCCGAATCCATTTGATCCAAGAGTTGCACCTGAAGTGGCGGCTGCTGTAGCGAAGGCGGCGATGGATAGCGGGGTAGCGAGAATTCAGGTGGATCCGCAGGTGGTACGAGAGCGCACAGTGATGCTCACTTCGTTAGAATAGCCGGATAGAAGAAAGAGGAAATCCAATGATTTCCTTCTTTTGGTGTTTTAAAGACCGCCATAGCATCATTTAAGGAGAGCGAGGTGTCCTATGATACTAGGTCCTGCTGCTGGGGATAAAGTCTATCACGGAATCTTATTAGAACTAAACAGAATTGTTGAGGAAGACAATCTGCGCCCTGGAGATAAGCTCCCTTCCGAGAGAGAGCTGTCCGAACGGCTAAAAGTAGGGAGATCCTCGGTTAGGGAAGCGCTCCGTGCTTTAGAGCTATTAGGTCTTATTACCACCCGCAGAGGTGAAGGTACGTTCATTGAGCATTACCGGCATAATAAGCTTTTTGATATCCTAGGATACTATCTACTGCGGGATCGCAAGGCGAGTAGAGATTTGTCTGAGATGAGGCTGATTTTAGAGTTGGATGCAGTACGGCTTGCCTGTGAACGAGCAACGGATAAATACTTGCAAATCATGGAGAAGTGCATTGCAGATGCCGTACTTAAGATCGAGAGAGGGCAGCTTCCGGTAGAAGAAGATTTTGAATTTCATCGTGCCATTGCAAGAGCAAGTCGCAATTCTGTGCTGCAGCGAATCTGGATACCACTTGTCGAATACAGTAAAACGGTTAGAGAAGATTTGCTTACCGATGATCGAACGCAGAGGTCTATGATCGATGAGCACAGAGGAATTCTAGAGGCTATTCGTGAAAGAAATCTGGATCAGGCAGAGTCGCGAATGAGGGAACATCTAGCCCATAGCTAGACTCCCTTGGCTTAAAACAGGACTATAAAAGGGGAGGGTCAAAATGTGGACCGTAATTTATATTGCTCCTAGCGCTAAAATGGCAGAGAAAATACAAGATCGACTGACCGATGAAGGCTTTTTAGTTAAAATCAGGCAGGCATCCGTATCTAAGCATTTTGAAGTCCTTGTCCCCGAAGCCGAATTAGATGAAATTCAAGAAATTTTAAGTTCGATTCTTCAATAATTGAGGTGTATGTTTTGTTAAAAGATATTTTTTATAAACGAAAAAAATACGCAACCATAGCGAGTCCCATACCCAAGGATCCAGTTTCAGCGGGCGAAAAAAAGGAAATTCCTGAAGGTCTGATGGTGAAATGCAGTCAGTGTGGGGCGATTGCCTATACTAAAGAGCTAGAAAAAAACTTTAAAGTTTGCCCTTCCTGCGGACACCATTTTCCTATGAATGCCTTTGAACGCGTTCATGCTACGCTGGATGAGGGACATTTTTTTGAATTTGACAGCGATATGATTTCCGTTGATCCACTTTCTTTTCCTGACTACTTGGATAAAGTAGAGAAGGATATGGAGAAGACCAATTTAAATGAAGCTGTCCTCACTGGAGAAGGAACGATTATGGGTCATCCTGTAGTCATTGGGGTAATGGATTCCCGTTTTCGCATGGGGAGTATGGGCTCTGTTGTAGGAGAGAAGATCTTCCGGGCAATTGAAAGAGCAATTGAAAAGAAATACCCGTTTGTTCTTTTTTCAGCCTCAGGTGGGGCTCGGATGCAAGAAGGAGTCTTAAGTCTTATGCAAATGGCCAAAACCAGTGCTGGATTAGCCAAACTGCATGAAGAACGAGGGCTTTTCATTTCCATCATGACCAATCCGACTACGGGCGGGGTATCTGCTAGCTTCGCTTCCTTAGGGGATTATAACCTAGCTGAGCCAGGGGCATTAATTGGTTTTGCGGGGCGAAGAATTATTGAGCAAACGATTCGGCAAGAGTTGCCTAAGGATTTTCAAACGGCTGAGTTCTTGCTGCAGCATGGTCAGCTAGACCAAGTTGTCCATCGGAAGGAAATGAGAAATGTGTTGGGAAAAATACTGGATATCCATAGCGTAAGGGGGCAGATCTAATGGCTGGCGATTTGCAGTTTGAGAAACCCCTTATTGAGTTGCAAAATAAAATTTTAGAGCTTCGTAAATTTACGGAAGAAAAAGGGATCGATTTTACAGATGAAATTGAGAAGCTAGAGGAAAAGGCAAGGCAGCTTCAAAAAGAGATCTATGGAAACCTTACGCCGTGGCAGCGAGTTCAGATTGCCCGGCACCCGGAACGACCGACCACGCTCGATTATATTAAGCATATTTGCACGGACTTCCTTGAGCTCCATGGGGATCGCGTATTCGGAGATGATCCAGCCATTGTAGGAGGAATTGCGAAGCTAGATGGGCAGCCGATAACCGTAATCGGACACCAGAAGGGCAAGGATACGAAGGATAACATTGCGCGGAACTTTGGGATGCCGCATCCGGAGGGGTATCGGAAAGCCCTCCGATTAATGCATCAAGCGGATAAATTTAATCGTCCCATTCTTTGCCTGATCAATACTCCTGGAGCTTATCCTGGAATCGCGGCAGAGGAACGAGGACAAAGTGAGGCCATTGCCCGAAATTTACTGGAGATGGCAGCTCTATCTGTTCCTGTTATCTGCATTGTGACAGGTGAAGGGGGCAGTGGAGGAGCTCTAGCCCTTGGAATAGGAAATCGAATTTTGATGCTAGAGAACTCTTTTTATTCCGTGATTTCACCAGAAGGTGCTGCAGCGCTGTTGTGGAAGGATTCGAGCCTAGCCCAAAGGGCAGCAGAGCATATGAAAATTACTGCCAAGGATCTGAAAGAGCTTGGGGTCGTTGATGGGGTTATTCCTGAGCCTTTTGGAGGGGCCCACAAGGATATCGGAAGGCAAGCACAGCTCATGAAAGAAGCGATTCTCGTACATTTAAAAGAGTTAAAAGGAAAAGGTGCTGCTGAACTTAAAAAAGAACGATATGATAAGTTTGCCGCTATGGGGCAATATACAACTTTAATTAATAACTAACTAGCAAAACCAGGCCACAGCAAAATATAGGCCTGGTTTATTATGCTTATAGAGGGAGTGGCCGACATGCCAAAGGTGGTTGAATCAATGGTTAGGGTTAGGTATCAAGAAACGGATCAAATGGGAGTGGTTTATCATGCCAATTATTTGGTTTGGTTTGAAATTGGCCGGACAGACTGGATTCGTGAAACGGGATTGTCCTATTCGCAACTCGAGCAAATGGGGCTGCTGCTCCCTGTGCTAGAGGTATTATGCAAGTACAAACAACCAGCTAAATATGATGATGAGGTCATTATCCAGACCACGCTTGCGGAAATGAAGGGGGTTAGAATTACGTTTCAGTATCAGGCAAGAAGGAAACGGGACGGGCAACTACTGGCGGAAGGTTCTAGTCAGCATGTTTTCGCTTCACCGGAACTTAGGCCTATTAACCTAAAGGCAAAGATGCCAGAACTATATCAGTTGCTGTCAGAGAGTATGGAATAGATTGGGAATATTATCAATGGAAAGGGGGAACTTAAGAGGGGGAAGGTGAGAGAACATGTCGATAACCATACTAGTCCTCATAAGATCTTTTGTAGCCTTTATTGTTCTTTTTATTTTCACGCGCTTAATCGGGAAACAGCAGCTTTCACAATTGACAGTGTTTGAATATTTAGTGGGGATTACAATCGGATCGATGGCCTCTGCCATGTCGATAGAACTAGACATTCAGTCTATGAACGGCATCTTCGGGATGGCTGTTTGGGCGGTAATCCCTATTGCGTTTGCCCTTGTGGGTTTAAAAAGTCCGATTATGCGTCGATATATTCAGGGTGAACCCCGCGTACTGATTCGAAACGGAAGAATCGTAGACCATAACTTAAGGAAAGAAAGACTGGATCTGGACCAATTGATGATGCTGCTGCGCCAAAAAAATGTTTTTGCTGTAGCCGATGTGGAATTTGCTATACTCGAGGTTAATGGTCAATTGAGCGTCATGCCGAAATCGAATCGTCGACCAGTCACACCAGGTGATCTCCATCTGCCCGTGAGCAGTGAACAAAACTCCATTACATTTATCAAGGACGGAATCGTGAATAATCAAGCACTAACGGAAGCCGGACTAGATATGACTTGGTTAACAGGGAAGCTTATGGAAAAAGGGGTACAGGATATTTCTGAAGTGTTCCTGGCGCAGTTAGATAGCTCCGATCAGTTTTATGTAGACCGAAAGGATGAATGGAAGGAAAATCTAAATCCAGGCTTCGAAAAGATATTAGGTAAATTTTACCAAATACATGCTGATCTTCATGAATTCAGCTTACAAACGGATGATGAGAAAGAAAAGAAAGAATATGTGAAAATGAGTAGACAAATGATCAGCATGATTCAACGAGTAGAAGCGCATGTCGCTAAAATTAAAAGTTAGGTGATGGGCTTGAAGCGTATAGGTATACTCTTTTTGGTTTTACTGTTTGCAACTTCCTGTCAAAATCCGTTTAAAGCTCCATTTAATGAGAAGCAGGATATTAAGCATTGGATCCTGAAGGCAGAAAAGGAAATTGCTAAAGATAATTGGAAAGAGTCCAAAGACATTGCAAGGGAGCTATCAGACGGATGGGTATCTATTCGTAAGCGGGTGAGTTTGAATGCCAGTTCGGATGAGATGACTCAGATGGATATTGCTATTGAACAGTTTAAAGTTTATGTTAACCAGGAAGACAAGACAGTAGCATTGGCCGAAATAGAGAGGTTAAAACAGCTGTGGCAGACGATAGCGAGTTTATGACAGGAAAGGAGTGGGGAACCCCACTCCTATTGTTGTTTGTACTGTGGTTCTTGTTGCTCTACATCATTTATGCGAGATTTTAACGTGTTAACTATATTTCCCATTTCCTGGGCCAGCTGATTGTACATTTGCTTCGCCTGTTGATTGTTTGTATCTAGAGCAAAACTGGTAAGATTTGCCCGAATTCCTTCAGCACTGGCTAATGTTTGCTGCAGCTTTGTTCCAACTGTCATGTTAATCCCCCTTTACTCAATAAGATGCACGCTTTTTATTGAATTATGGATGGAATAAATGAGCAATATAGACCTTCCTTTTCTAATGCAAACTAAAACGAGGAGGTGATATAAATGCTGAGATTTTGTTCCTTGATCCTTTTATTGGGAAGTTTGACAGCGTGCGGCTATGCAGATGGAACAAGAACACTAGATACAGAATACAATTCCCCTTATAATACATCGCAAGTAGATAATATCCCAGATGTGAATAATATTCACGACAGCTTCTGGCTAAAGGCACAACAGATGCGATGGGATAATCGATAAGAAAAAAAGGAGTCTGATGGTTCAGACTCCTTTAATAAATCTCCATACATCCTCAAATACATTGGCATTGATTAGTGCACTTAGGACGACGACCGTAACAGGTCCTACAATTAAACCCACCACACCGAGCAGCTGCAATCCTACAAATAATGAGATGAGGGTAATTAATGGATCCAGGCCAATGTTTTCCGCAACAATTTTAGGTTCCATAATTTGTCTTTGGACAATGACCACTCCATAAAGGATAGATAATCCAATGACTAAACTGAAGTTTCCCTTAATGAATAGGTAAATAATCCAAGGGACAAACACAAATCCCGTTCCGAGCAATGGCAAAAGGTCTAGAATCCCCGTAATCAATCCTATCGTAAATGCGTATTCTACCCTCAAGATGATAAGACCGATCACGACAATAAACCCTGTAATGCTTACAAGAGTAATCTGTGCTTTTACAAAACCAAACAAGGCTTTCTTTAGATCGCCAAAAACTATAGAGAGTCTGTCCTTAAACAGATTGGGAAGTAGACTGGCTGCTCTATGTTTCAAGCTATAAAAATCTTTGCTTATAAAAAATGCTCCCAATAAGGAAATAACAAGAACGGTTGCAGCGTTCGGCAGAGATGTAAGAAAAGCTTGAATGCCGCTAAGAAGAGAATTGACTAAGTAAGTTCCAGCCCCGGCAATTTTCGTAAGTCCAAGTCCAATGTTTTCTTCTATTCTTGTTTGGTATCCCTGATCGAGCGAATGATAAAAATAGTGCAGGTTGTCATAAAAGTTTGTGATGATCTCCTGTGTAATAAATTTATTGATATAATCGGTTGCATCTTGTATGTAGATGGGCATTAAGGCAATTAAGTGAGTGATTTCGATAACCACTTGAGTGATAAGCAGAGTAAACGCACCGAGTACAATGATAATCAGTAACAGCAACATGATGGCCACCGCAGCCCACCGCGGCAGAGGGGTGTGCTTTTCTAGCATATTAACTGGGCGGTTAATCATTAGAGCAATAATTAGTCCTATAATAAAAGGGTATAGTAAAGGTATTGAAAATTTTAATACATAATAAGTAGCTAATAGGATGAGAATAACAATAAAAAACCGTACCAGTTGGAAAACTGTCGTTTTCCAGTTGTATTCCATATCGAAACCCCTTTCTAGTTTTATACCCATTTTGTCCAAAAATGGAAGATTGAAGTCTTTTTCTTTTTTCTATCCTTAGGTTATGATAAAAAAGGCTAGAAAAGCAATATTTGGCTAATATTTTCAAGAGAGGAGAAGTGGTAGCTTTCATGCAAGCCATTCAACCCTATCTCCTTTTGAGCATTTTGTTAATCGTAGGGCTCGTCGGAAAAAACCCTTCTATTGTTATCGCTTCTCTTATCTTGATGGCTGCACGCCTCTTGCATATAGATAAATGGATTTTTCCACCCTTACAGAAACACGGAATACAATGGGGAGTAACGATTTTAATGGTGGCGGTATTGGTGCCTATCGCCACGGGAGCCATTGGGTTTCAGGAATTATGGCAATCGGTAAAGTCACCGGTGGGGATCATGGCTCTTTCCGCAGGGATTATTGCAGCAATCATACCGATACCTGGTATAGACCTATTGAAAAATAATCCAACCATAACCACGGCAATTGTAGCTGGAACCATACTGGCAGTATCCCTTTTTAAGGGAATTCCAGTTGGCCCTCTTATTGCAGCGGGGCTTGCTGCATATTGTATTAAGCTAATGGATCTATTTGGTCAATTTTTCAGATAGACATTCACAAAAGTATGGAATTATTCTATAATTATGAAGGATACTTTATAGATAGTGAATTACTATTCATTTCTTTGGGTAAACATTGATTTTTATTCGACTTCGGTTTACCATATATAAGGTGACATATTTGGACAACCCTTAGGTTCCGGAGAAGCAATAAGAGATAGAAAGCCACATTCGAAAAAGCCATTGGATCCGATTATCACTTGGATTCATTGCTTTCATATGCTTTAAAAAATAAGTATATATAACTAGGAGGGGTAAAGGTGTCATTATTCCAACGCTATGAGATGCCCGTAAGTGGAGAGAAAATTACTGTAGAAAATGGTAAGTTAAACGTTCCAAACAATCCAATCATTCCTTTCATCGAGGGAGATGGAACTGGTCCTGACATCTGGAATGCTTCTGTTCGCGTTCTTGATGCAGCTGTAGAAAAAGCTTACAACGGTGAAAAGAAAATTGCTTGGTATGAAGTGTTTGCTGGTGAGAAGGCATTTGATACTTACGGTGAGTGGCTTCCACAAGATACATTAACGGCTATTACTGAATATTTGGTTGCTATTAAAGGACCTTTAACCACACCAGTAGGCGGCGGGATTCGCTCTATTAACGTAGCACTGCGTCAAGAGTTGGATCTATACGCTTGCGTACGCCCTGTTCAATACTTCGAAGGAGTTCCTTCTCCAGTTAAGCGTCCTGAGCTTACAGATATGGTTATCTTCCGCGAGAACACAGAAGATATCTATGCTGGCGTCGAGTGGGCAGATGGAACAGAAGAAGTGAAAAAGCTATTGGCATTCTTGCAAAACGAAATGGGCGTAAAGAAAATTCGCTTCCCTGAAACTTCTGGAATTGGAATCAAGCCAATTTCTAAAGAAGGAACGGAGCGTCTTGTACGTGCAGCCCTACAATACGCCATCGATAACAACCGCAAGAGCTTAACTCTAGTTCATAAAGGAAACATCATGAAGTTCACTGAAGGTGCCTTCAAGAGCTATGGATATGCATTAGCGGAAGCGGAGTTCGGGGATAAGGTATTTACTTGGGCTCAATACGATCGCATTAAAGATGAGCAAGGCACAGAAGCTGCGAATAAAGCTCAGGCTGAAGCAGAAGCGGCTGGCAAGATCATCGTTAAAGATGTTATTGCAGATGCTTTCTTACAACAGATTCTTACTCGTCCGGCTGAATATGATGTTGTAGCTACTATGAACCTAAACGGTGACTACATCTCCGACGCTCTTGCTGCTCAAGTAGGCGGAATCGGGATTGCTCCAGGAGCAAACATTAACTACGTAACTGGACATGCAATCTTTGAAGCTACCCATGGTACTGCTCCGAAGTATGCAGGTTTAGATAAAGTGAACCCATCCTCTGTTATTCTATCTGGTGAAATGATGCTTCGTCATTTAGGTTGGACTGAAGCTGCGGATCTTATCATAAATTCTATTGAGAAGACCATCGCAAGCAAGCAAGTAACCTATGACTTTGCTCGTTTAATGGAAGGTGCAAACGAGTTGAAGACTTCCGAATTCGGAGACGAGTTAATCAAGAACATGCAATAACATAACCATGAGCGGGGGGAATTTAAGGATGGCTTTCAAGCGTAGAAAGATTGCTGTTGTAGGTGCAGGTTTTACTGGAGCAACAACTGCTCTGATGCTAGCTCAAAAAGAGCTAGGAGATGTTGTGCTTGTGGATATCCCTCAACTAGAGAACCCTACGAAAGGAAAAGCACTAGATATGTTGGAAGCAAGCCCTGTTCAAGGCTTTGATTCTAATATTATCGGTACATCCAACTACGAAGACATCCAAGATGCAGATATGGTTATCATTACAGCGGGTATTGCTCGCAAGCCTGGAATGAGCCGTGATGACTTAGTTAACACCAATGCAGGCATCATGAAGTCCGTTTCCGAAAATGTAGCAAAATACGCACCAAATAGCTATATCATCGTATTAAGCAACCCTGTTGACGCTATGACTTATGTATGTTTTAAAACCACAGGTTTCCCTAAGAATCGAATTATTGGGCAATCCGGCGTATTGGATACTGCGCGATTCAACACGTTTGTAGCTCAAGAGCTAAACGTTTCAGTTGAAGATGTTTCTGGATTCGTTCTTGGTGG
>JBEQAI010000076.1:0-11526 GCA_041640415.1 Ammoniphilus sp.
TCCGTTCCCATCCAATGCTCCGCGGATGGCGGCTTCAATTTGTTGACCAGATCGACATGGTACGGATCATATGGGGCGATCAGCGGTGCGAATAGGGCCACAAGAAAATAGAATAAGACCACCGCTCCGCCGACCATGGCCAGCTTGTTTTTCCTAAATATCAGGTAAAAGGTTTTCCATCGCGCTAACTGAATGGTAGATGGCTTTTGCACGATCACTTCAGCTGCCTGTTGCGTTATTTCTGCTTTCATGTTTTATACCTCCTTTGCTTACATACTAAGCTATCAGAAAATTACACGAAGTAAATATCATCTGACTAAAGGGTAAAGATAGTTTAAATAGTTGTAAAGATTGTGAAAAAAGAGAGGGGAGCTTTCGCTCATAATGAGGGAGAACCGCCCTGTCGGTAGAATCACGAGAGGAGAAGGATAACTTGGAGACTGCTTTTTGGATAAGTAATGTTCGATTAGATCGCGGCTATCAACGAGCGAATGGCGTTATCGTCGGAACGGAAACAGAGCTTGTGCATCTTCTTATTGAAGAAGGCAGAATCAGTGAAATCGTTTCGGCTAAAGAATCACTGGAAAGCAAACTTCCCATCAAGGACGCCAAACAGCAACTGATGCTTCCTTCTTTCAAAGAAATGCACTGTCACCTAGATAAAACCTTGCTGGGGGAACCCTGGAGGGCCGTACTCCCAGCCAAAAACGTCGTGGAAAGATGTGAGATTGAGAAAAGAGTATTACCTGGGCTGCCGATGGCGACAGAAGAGCGGGCCCAAAAGCTATTAGGTAAATTAGTCCAAGCGGGTTCGACTCATATTCGCACACATGTAGATATCTACCCGGAGGTTGGTTTGAAGAATCTGGAGGGAGTTCAGAACGCTTTGTCTACCTTCGATGGCAAGATAAGTCATGAAGTTGTGGCCTTTCCGCAACATGGTTTGCTTCGTACAAACTCGAAAACGCTAGTAAGAGAAGCGTTGAGGCAAGGTGCGGGCCTCGTTGGAGGGGTAGACCCGGCAACGGTCGATGGGAATATCGAAGCCTCCCTGCAGCAAATGATGGAGCTGGCTGTAGAGGCCGGGGCCGGTATCGATTTGCATCTGCACGACCCGGATTACCTTGGCACATATACCATGAGACGATTGGCCGCCCTTACGGTTGAAGCCGGTTGGCAAGGAAAAGTGGCGATTAGCCATGCGTTTGGACTGGGGGGTGTTCCGCAAGGAGAAGCAGAGGAAATGGCAGCCGTGCTGGCAGAAGCGGGAATCACCATCATCACCAGCGTACCGCTTAGCCGTGTCCTGCCGCCTGTGCCGCTGCTGGAAGCACGAGGAGTAACCGTCGCGGTAGGAAATGACAATGTCTTTGACTCCTGGCAGCCATTTGGAAATGGGGATATCTTGGAACGGCTGGGCCGTTTGGCGGAAACGTATAGGTGGAGCGATGAGTATGCGTTATCTCAATCCTTGCGTTTGATTACAGGAGGAAAAACCACACTTGACTCGGAGGGCCGACGCAGTTGGCCGTTGCTCGGGGATGAGGCCAACGCGGTGTTTGTGGAGGCCAGCTGTTCGGCGGAAGCTGTAGCGAGAAGAGCTAAACGGCGTGCCGTAATGCATAAGGGACAGTGGATAATGGAGGAGGTTGGGACAAATGATTGATTTGCTTCTCATTCATGGGACGGTCATTACCATGGATGAACAACGACGCATTCTTGAGGACGGGGCCGTTGCCATCCATAACGGGAGAATACTCGAAGTGGATGCATCGGACCATCTGTTATCCAAGTATGAAGCCAAGAAAGTAATGGACTGCAGGCATCATGCGGTACTTCCGGGTTTTATCGATGCTCACGGCCATGGCGGACACTCCATGTTCAAATCGATCGCGACCGATAACATCGGCTTCTGGATGCCGATTATGACAGAAACATACAAGCATTATGTGACCGATGATTTTTGGTATTACGAAGGCAAACTCAATGCCCTTGAACGATTAAAAGCCGGGATCACGACAGGAGCATGCGTATTGGGTTCGATGCCGCGTTCGGATGACCCGATTTTTGCCCTTAATCATGCTAAAGCTTATGCCGAGGTGGGCATTCGAGAAATTGTCTGCACCGGACCTTGCAATCCCCCATGGCCGCATTCGTTCAGCCGTTGGGTAGATGGGAAAAGGATAGTCAAAGAGGTCACATACGAAGAGGTTCTAAAAGGTGCAGAAGCGGTGATTGAAGCGCTGAACCATACCCATGAGGATCGCATTCGCGCCTTTATTACGCCATTTGTCATTGTGACTTCGGTAGATCCGTCCCATCCCACCCCACCTGACCGGTTATATGGATTAACGGAGCATGATCGCTACCAAGCCAAAAAGATTAGGGAGATCGCAAGGAAATACAATACGCGGATTCATTCTGATGCCTTCGGTGGCATGATTCACCTGGCGATCCAGGATCCGGAGAATGCGCTTCTGGGGCCGGACGTTCATCTCCAGCATTGCCGCGGTATCTCCTTTGATGAAGCCCGGATTCTAGCGGAAACGGGTACCAATGTGACTTCCGCACCAGGGGCTAGCCAGATTGCTGCCCGTACGCCGATTACAGAACTGATCGAATTGGGAGCCAATGTCGCCATTACCACGGACGGAACCTCACCCTCCGCGCCCTTTGATATGTTCCAAGCGATGAGAAAAACCCAATTGATCCATCAAGCGGCATTGAAAGACTACTATTATCTCCCACCCGGAAAACTGCTGGAAATGGTCACGATCGATGCCGCCCGTTGTGTAGGGTGGGATGATGAATTAGGCTCGCTAGAACCCGGGAAAAAAGCGGACGTCATTACCGTCAACATGCAGCAGCCCCACTTGACCCCAGAGTTCATGCATGTTCACCGCTTGGTTCATCAAGCCGTCGCCAGTGACGTGGATCACGTGATCGTGGATGGAAAACTAGTGATGGAACATCGAAATGTGCTTACTGTGAACGAGAAACTTGCATTAGAAGAAGCCCAGGAAGAATCTCTTCGCACCATTAAAAGAGCAGGCCTTGAGAAATACATGCAGCCTACCAAGTATTTTTGGGGCCATGCGAGAGCTTATATCGATGAGAGAAGATATAATCCGGAGAATGAATAAAGGGGGCTAGTCAATGAAAACGAAAGTAAGAGGCAAATATGTTATCGGGTTTGACGGACAAGACCATGTGATTTTCAAAGAGGGGGAGGTTGTTTACGAACAGGACACCATCCTTTTTGTCGGGCACAGCTATAAAGGGGAAGTGGATCAAGTCATTGATGCCGGAAATGCTGTCATCAGCCCCGGTTTTATCGATTTGAACGCATTGGGGGACATCGACCACGATATTGTGCATCTGGAGGCGGATGCGGCTAAATCCAAGAACCTCTTGTGGTCTGAAGAATACTTTCATAGAGGTTTTCATGAGGTCATGACGCCGGAAGAAGAGGCCTTTAAATCTTTATACGCGTACACGCAATTGATCCTGAATGGAATCACGACAGCGATGCCGATTACCTCAGTTCACTATAAACGCTGGGCGGAAACCTATGAGGAGCTGGAGGCAGCTGTTCACCACGCTGGCAGGCTAGGCCTTCGCATGTACATGGGGCCAAGCTATCAATCCGGGATCCGAGTGGTCAAACCCAATGGAGATATCGAAGTGTACTGGAATGAAAGAGAAGGGGAAGAGGGTCTTGCGAGGGCCGTCGAGTTTGTGAAGAACTTTGACGGGGCCTACAACGGACGGATTCGCGGGATGCTTGCTCCGGAAAGGGTGGAAACGCAGACACCCGAAAATCTAATGAACACGAAACGGTTTAGCGATGAGCTGGGATGTCCGATTAAGCTCCACGCTGCACAGGGACAATTTGAATATGAGGAAATGTACCGCAGACATGGCAAAACGACGATCCGCTTTTTATACGATTTGGGCTTTTTGGGAAAACGGACGGCTCTTCCTCATGCCCACTTCGTAGCTGGGTACAGGCATGCTAAACTAGGGGAAGGCGACGACTTGGAATTGCTGAAAGCAAGCCAAACAACCGTCATTCATTGTCCACTGATTATGGGGCGACACGGCTTTGCCTTGGAGACGTTTGCGAAGTATAAGAGGCGCGGAATCAATCTTGCCCTCGGAACGGATACCTTCCCCCCGGATATGTTTCAAAATATTCGAGCAGCCAGCATGATTTCACGGCTATTGGAAGGAGAGGTCCACGATTCGACTTATGCCGATATTTACCGCTCGGCCACTCTAGGCGGGGCAGCGTTCCTGGGAAGAGAGGATCTAGGGCGGCTTGCGCCTGGGGCGAAAGCAGACATCATCGCCATCGACCTGAGCGGGTTCCATATGGGCACCGTGGAAGATCCGATTCGCACCATGATCATGTGCGGGTCAGGAAGAGACGTGAAACTGTCCATTATTAATGGACAAGTAGTCATGCAAGACAGGCGGATTCCAAGCCTTGACCTGGAGGAGCTTCAAGTTAAGGGCCAGCAGTATTTTGATAAGATGCGCCTGGGTTATTTGGAAAGAGATTATCAGCATTTGCCGCAGGAAGAGTTGTTTAAGTCATCTTTTAAAGTAATTGAAAAGGGGGAAATTTCATGAAGAAGAGACATATATTAGGTGCTTTTTTGGCCTTGGCTGTCGCGTTAAGCGGTTGTTCATCGGCTAAGGAAAGTGGCGGTAACACAGCAGATTCATCCCAAAAGGGCAATACCTTGGTTGTCGCTCGCCTATCTGACGCTAACAACCTAGATCCTCATTTTAGTACACAGATTAATTCGATGGCGGTCATTCAGCACAAGGTGTATGAAGGACTTGTGGCCTTGGATAAAAACAGTGAGTACAAGCCGCTGCTTGCTACTGAATGGAAGCAATTAGATGATGTGACGTGGGAATTTAAGCTGCGCCAAGGTGTAACCTTCCATGACGGGACCCCTTTCAACGCAGAAGCGGTACAAAAAACGATTGCACGCGTGTTGGATAAGGATCAGCCTACACCGAAGTACAATCTTTTTTCGTCGATCAGAGAAGTCAAAGCAACTGATGAATACACGATTCAATTGATTCTCGACTATCCATTTGCGCCATTGTTATCCGTCCTTGCGAGTGCAGAAGGAAGTATTATCAGTCCGAAAGCGATTGAGCAGTATGGGAAGGATTTAGCGAAGCAACCGATCGGCACAGGCCCGTTCGCGTTTGAATCCTGGACCCCCGGCCAAGAGATCGTGCTTGTGAAGAACGAACAGTACTGGGGAAACCAACCCCATATCAATAAGGTCATCTTTAAGGCGATACCTGAAGATGCGACGCGCGTAGCTATGGTTGAAACCGGAGAAGCTCATGCGGCAGAACAGCTTCCGGTTACGGAGATCCATCGCGTCGAGTCCTCTTCTTCTATGCATCTCGGTCGATTTGAAGCCTTTGCCGTGGATCATATTGGGATGAATACAAAAAAGAAGCCTTTTGATGATGTCAGGGTTCGCCAGGCGATTGCTCACGCAATCGATAAAGATGCCATTATTGAAGGCGTATACAATAATGTGGGAAAGAAAGCGAATAGCACGCTAGGTCCGAAAGTCATCGGGTATAGCCCGAATGTGCCTTCTTTTCCATATGATTTAGACAAGGCAAGGGCTTTGCTTGCTGAAGCGGGCTACCCGAATGGATTTAAGGCATCGGTCTATTTAAATGATAATAAGGCGCGCATCAATGTGGCAGAAGTCCTGCAAGCGCAATTAAAAATGATCGGTATTGACCTGGAAGTGAAAGTGATGGAATTCGGGGCTTACCTTGAAGCAGCAGCCAATGGGGAAACCGACTTGCTTATCAGCGGCTGGGGGAATGCGACAGGCGATGCCGACTATAATCAGTTCAACCTCTTCCATAGCAGCGCTCATGGCAAATCCGGTAACCACACGTTTTACGATAACCCGGAAGTAGACGAGCTAATAGAAGCGGGACGCAAAGAGAGGGATCCGGAAAAGCGCAAGGAAATCTATGAAAAAGCTTTGCAAATCGAAATGAAGGATGCGGCGCTTATTCCTTTTCGAAGTGCAGAAAATCTAGCTGCTATCCGTAATAATGTGCAAGGACTATCGATTAGTCCTTCAGGGTACGTAGAAATTAATGAAGTAACGATAATGGAGTAGATAAAACGATGACACAGTCGAGCTGGTTGACCAACATACGATTAGAATCGGGTTACCAATATGATCCGTCCGGTTTGGTGACCGGAACGGAGACAGCGCTTTGCCATGTTCGAGTCCAAGGGGGAAAGATTGCAGAAATCGTTTCGGCAGATACCCCTATCCACGACGACCTGCCGAAACTAGATGTACGGAATCGATTGATGCTTCCGGCACTCAAGGAGATGCATATCCATATCGACAAAACGTATTATGGGGGTCCTTGGAAAGCTTGTACACCCAATCCAAGAGGTATTTTTTCCAGGATCGAAGAAGAAAGAGAATTGCTGCCTCGACTGCTGCCTACGGCCCAGCTCAGGGCGGAAAAAATGCTAGAGCTTCTGCTAAGGAATGGACACACGCATATTCGTACCCATTGCAATATCGATCCGGTAGTGGGTCTGAAAAACTTGGAAGCGACCATGGCAGCTATTGAAAGCTATAATGGAAAATTAACAGCGGAAGTGGTGGCTTTTCCACAGCATGGATTGCTGCGCAGCGAATCGGTAGGTTTGGTTCGAGAAGCGATGCGCAGAGGGGCAAAGCTCGTGGGCGGTGTAGATCCGGCTACTGTAGATGAAAATATTGAAAAGTCCTTAAATACGATGATAGAGTTAGCTGTAGAGGCCAATGCAGATCTTGATGTGCATTTACATGATCCGGGTTCGCTAGGGATTTTTACCTTTAAAAGATTAGCTGCTTTAACCCGGGAGGCAGGATGGCAAGGAAGAGTGACGATCAGCCATGCTCTTGCTTTAGGTGATATTCCGTTGGACGAAGCAGCGGAAGTAGCAGAAATGCTTGCTGATCTAGGCATTTCCATTACGTCTACCGTTCCGATCAACAGACCCACCATTCCCATTCCCTTGCTCCAGGAGAAAGGAGTAGCCGTTTCCTTGGGTAATGATAGCATTACGGATCATTGGTCACCTTTTGGCACAGGGGATACGCTAGAAAAAGCGAGCCGCCTTGCGGAGCGTTTTCGTAGGATGGATGAGCGATCTTTGGGAGAAACGCTTGGGTTCATTACAGGGGGTGTAACCCCGCTCAATCGATCGGGAGAGCAAGTATGGCCAAAAGTTGGTGATGAGGCAAACGTGATTTTAGTCGAAGCAAGCTGTTCAGCCGAAGCGGTGGCTAGAAGAACCAAACCATCAGCTGTCCTCTATCAGGGCCAGGTAGTTGCCGGAATACTAGACTAGAAAGGTAGAAAAAGTTTAAAAAAAGGTAAAGATTATGAACAATGTTTGTCAGAATTTTTACTATAATTCAAATAAGTGATGATCAGCAACTAAAAGAAAAAGGGGACAAAGAGATGAGAAAAAAAGCTTGGCTAGGCAAGTTCTTAGCTGTATCCCTGACATTCGCAATCGCCCTGACGGGATGCTCATCCGGAAATACGAACACAAGCGGGGATGCGAATAATTCGAAGCAAGAAGCCTCGGAGCCCAAGGAGGGAGGCACATTGATTGTCGCCCGACTATCGGACGCTGAAAACCTGGATCCGCAGTTCAGTTCTACCATCAACGCGGCCAGCGTTTTTCATCATACGATCTACGAGGGATTGGTTCAGCGCGATAAAAATATGGAGTTCCAACCCATGCTGGCTAAAGAATGGAATCAGCCGGATGAATGGACATGGGAATTCAAGCTGCGTGAAGATGTAGTCTTCCATGATGGCACACCCTTAACCTCGGAAGCGGTGAAGAAAACGTTTGAACGAGTATTGGACAAGGAAGTAGCTTCCCCGAAGGCCGGTTTGTTTAAAATGATCAAGGAAGTCAAGGCCATCGATGAATATACGGTTCAATTTATCCTGACAGAGCCTTTTTCACCCTTGTTATCCATCTTAGCTAACCATGAGGGTGGCATCTTAAGCCCGAAAGCGATTGAACAGTTCGGCAAGCAGCTTTCCCAGAATCCTGTGGGAACGGGTCCGTTCAAGTTCCAAGCGTGGACAGCAGGCCAAGAAATTCAACTTGTGAAAAATGAGCAATACTGGGGCAAACAACCCAAGGTCGATAAGGTCGTTTATCGAGTAGTCCCAGAAGATACCACGCGAGTAGCGATGGTACAAACGGGAGAGGCGCATATTGCCGAACCGGTCCCGGTTACGGAGATTGAGCGCATTCAAGGTTCCAAGGACATGGAATTGTATCGCAGCTCAGCTTTTGGTACTGAGTTTATCGGCTTTAATTTCAAGAGTAAACCGTTTGATGATATTCGTGTCCGCCAGGCGATTAATTATGCCATCGAATCCAATGTTATCCTGCAAGGGGTTTATAATAATGTGGGATCAAAGGCAAATTCCCTACTTGGACCGCAAGTATTTGGCTATCACAAGGATTTGAAAGGCTACGAATATAATGTTAACAAGGCGAAGCAACTGCTTGCGGAAGCCGGCTATCCCAACGGGTTTAAGACGAGCCTCGTGACGATGGACCAGAAAGAACGGGTAAATCTAGCAGAAGTGGTGCAATCTCAGCTCAAGGGGATCGGGATAGAGCTTGAAGTTAAGGTGATGGAGTATGGGGCTTTTGTTTCGGCATTAGGTAAAGGTGAATCCGAGATGTTTATCAGCAGCTGGAGAAACGCTACGGGGGATGCGGACTACAATCAATACCACCTATTCCATGGTAGTTCACATGGAGCAAGTGGCAACTATTTCTTCTACACCAATGAAGAGGTGGACAAGCTGATTGAAGAAGGTCGTCTTGTAAGCGATTCAGAGAAACGCAAGGAAATCTACGCCAAGCTTCAAGAAATTCAAGAGGAAGAAGCTGTGTTCATCCCTGTCAGAATACTAGAGAACATTGCAGCAACGAATAACAATGTTCAAGGGTTGTATATCAATCCTTCCGGGTATCTGATGGTGAATGAGGTTACGGTGAAATAGAGAATAAGCTTTAGAGAGAGGCAAACTGCCTCTCTCCACAAGAAAAAATTCTGTATTTTTAAAAGATTGTATTGATTCGCTGGCTTTTGTTTGGTATTATTTAGTCATAACAAAAGTAATAGAAACAATGTTTCTTAATAAGAAACAAATTACAAGGTTTGCTTTCCAGATTCAAACTGTCGACAGTAGTCAGGTTTGAAGGGCTAATAGAGAATTCAAGGTAAGGAGAAGCAAAGAGATGATTACGGTAACTTTTCTTAAAAATCAACAGTATAGCATGGGGTTAAGGACAGTAAAGGGAATATTTGATGTAGGATCGGCTGCACTGGACTGTCCAGAAGGCGTACCAAAGACTTCAATGGAGTTACTCTTGCGCGGGGAGGGAGGGAAAGAGAGTTTAGCCAGGCTGTTAGACCGGTGTTGGGGAGAGAGTTCGTTTTTTCTGCCAGAAGAATCATTAGAATATGGATCTTGTGTTATGGAACCTCAAAAAATTATTGGAGTAGGATTAAACTATAGAAGGCATGCGGATGAATGTGGATTACCCTATCCTGAAGCCCCAATACTCTTCGGCAAGTTTAATAATACACTAGCGGGCCATAAGCAAGTAATCCCCTTGCCGAGAGGAGCCCGGAAAGTCGATTATGAAGGTGAATTAGCCGTAGTGATAGGGGAAAAAGCAAAAAACGTGAAAGCGGAAGAAGCTCTCTCTTATGTTTATGGCTACTGTATCGCCAATGACCTCTCTGCTAGAGACTGGCAAACGACTAGCTCCCAGTGGTTTTTAGGAAAAAGTTGTGATAATTTTTGTCCAACTGGGCCCTATCTTGTCAGCCGAGACGAAATAGAGAACCCGAATAAATTAAGCATCCAAACATACGTTAATGGAGCGGTGAGACAAGATTCCAGCACATCGGATATGATCTTTTCTTGCGAGGAAATAGTAAGCTATGCTTCAAGGCATATGACCCTTTTTCCAGGGGACATCATTCTTACCGGAACCCCGGAGGGAGTGATCATGGGTTATCCGGAGGAGAGACAACACTGGCTCAAGGCAGGAGATACAGTTAGTGTACGAATTGAGAAGCTAGGCTAACTAATTAATGTCCTGGGATAAAATAGCCATTATAGATGAGAATGAGTTGCAAATTAAAACGTCTATTTTTTATAAAATAATTTAGAAACGTAGTTTCTTATACAGAAACAAACTGTCGACAGTAGTCAGGAGGGCGATGATGGAAGAATTGGAAAAATCCTTGCCATATTACGATCAAATATATCATTCCATCCGGGAAATGATCTTTAACGGAATACTCAAGCCGGGAGAACGGATCTTTGAAGCAAAGATTGCCAGAGATTTTAATATTAGTAGAAGTCCGGTTAGGGAAGCTGTAAAGATACTTGAAAAAGAAGGGCTATTAGTGATAGATGAGAAATCTAGGATTACTGTATTTCAGCCTACGGCTCGGGAATTCAAAGAAATTTACGAATGCAGGATTATGCTGGAAGCTTTAGCAGCTCAGTTAACCGCCCGTCTGGCATCCAGGAAGGAGCTTGAAGAATTAGGGGAAGTATTGGCAAAAACCCGAATGTATCTTGCGGAGAAAGATGAACAAAACCGTGATGCCGTCATTGCCTTGAATGCACGCTTTCATGACTTGATCACCCAATTTAGCCAGAACAGGCGCTTGCAGCAACAGCTGCACGATTTAAGGTCGCTATGCCATTACTATCGCGTTATCAACTTTAATGGAGAGAACAGAGACTGGACGATTTATAAAGAACATGAAGAAATATATCAGCATCTGGTGAACCGAGATGAGAAAAATGCTTCCTTAGCCATGTCCAAGCACATCTCAAATGACCTAAGACATTTTAAGAAGATGATTCTTGGGTCGAACGAAAAGGAGACCGTCTATCATACACCAGTGTTAGCTACCGAATAAAAATCACTATAAATGGGAGGGGATTGAATGAAAACGATTATAAAGAACGGATTAGTTGTAACCGCTAGCCAGATTGTGAAGGCAGATATCCAGGTCGAAGGAGAAATCATAACTGCTATTGCAGATAGAATTATACCCACAGACGAAAATCGGGTCATTAACGCGAGCCACCAGCTTGTTTTTCCTGGTGGCATAGATGTACATACTCATCTGGACTTCCCTGGAACGGTAGATGGTTTTGAAAGCGGAACCAAGGCTGCGGCTGTTGGCGGCATTACGAGCATTATCAATTTTACGGATCCTCAAAAAGGCCAGTCCATCCTGCAAAATATAAAAGCTTGGAAAGAAAAAGCTCAACCCTCCTACATTGATTATGGATTTCACTGCATTATCAACGAATGCAACGACCAAGTCCTTCATGAAATTCCGCTTCTAGCCGAGCAAGAGGGCGTTACGTCCATCAAGT
>JBEQAI010000077.1:0-11303 GCA_041640415.1 Ammoniphilus sp.
TCTTTATAAAAAAAGACGACTCTCATTCCATTTTTTGAATGTAGAGTCGTTTTTTAATAAGGTTATTTCATATTTTGTTAGAAAAACGTCAGTTTTTCAGCGGCCTCGAAAATTCTCCACCCCTTTTTCCATTGTGGCTACGGCGTAGTTTCTTTTACTAGATTCCTTAAGAGTTGTGGCATTAAAATTTGAAATTTACGATCTTGTATTTCAATGATCCCCTCTTTTTTCCATTGTTTGAGGATCTTGTAGACGGTAATTCGGGTTAGTCCCGTGCTGTTTGCGAGGTCTTGTTGTGTGAGAGGAACCTCATGGTTTT
The DNA here is from genome assembly GCA_041640415.1 of Ammoniphilus sp. Classification (GTDB taxonomy): domain Bacteria; phylum Bacillota; class Bacilli; order Aneurinibacillales; family RAOX-1; genus YIM-78166. The sequence continues at coordinate 320 of JBEQAI010000077.1, forward strand.
TAAAATCATCAAAGATATTTAGGAGTAGAACTGCTATTTGTTGTTCAGAGGTAAGGGCATTTAAGTTAATCCCTTCTAAAAGGATACGCATCTTGTGAATGACCGTTTGGGCAAATACAACTCTTAATTCGGGATGCTTGGCAATAAGTTCTTTGAATTGATCACAGGGAAAAAAATAGAGCACGGAATCTTTTACGGCTTGAGCTGTCGTGAAGTGGGCCCGCTGGTCCATGATCTGTACCCCAAGCGACTGGCCGGGAACCACGATGTTGAGTATGCGATCTTTTCCTTTAGCGGTGGCCGTTACAATCCGGACTAATCCTTTGTGCAGATAATAAAACCCGTCTCCGATAGAGCCTTGTTCATAGATTACGCTTTTCGCCTTGACAAACTGCCTCGTTCCAAGGTTCAAATAAGGCTCCCAATTGTATGCGGTTTCAAACAAAGTTGCCATAATGTCACTCCTTTGAGAATGGGATAGAAGCACTCGTATTGAGGAAGCCTGCCGCCAGACTTCGAGGTCCTTTTCCTTTCGATCGACTGAAAATGTAACAGTTGCGTTCATTATAATTTGAAATCACCTATATTGACAATGACTATGTTAAAAAATCCTACAAACGAAAAAATTTGAAATACGTTAATTACGCTACAGTTGTTTTGATCATTCGGTATTATAATGCAATTGTGAACAAATAAAAAAACTACCAACGAACACTTAAAATAAAAAGAGGAGGAATTATGATGGGAATCCGTACGGGTGCTCAGTACATTGAAGCATTAAAATTAAGGAAACCAGAGGTTTGGTTGTCCGGTAAGAAAGTAACCAACCTTTTCGAAGAACCTGTATTTAAGCAACCGATTCTGGAAATTGCCAAGCTTTACGACATGCAGCATGATCCAGCTTACCAGGATAAAATTACGCATATTTGTGAGGAAACAGGAGAAAGAATCAACAATGCCTTCCTTGTTCCAAGAAACTATGACGATCTGCAGAAAAGAAGAGCGGTGTTTGAGGAGTTTGCTAAAGCTACCTTTGGACTTATGGGAAGAACACCAGATTTCTTGAATGTCGTCTTGACTTCAATGGCTTCTAATAGCTGGTTCTTTGAACAATACAACAAAGACTGGGCAGAAAATATTAAGAACTACTTTAAACATGTTCGTGATAATGACTTATTCCTAACGCATGCCATCATCAATCCTCAAAATGACAGAAGTAAATCCTCTCATGGACAACAAGATACGTTTACTCACCTAGGCGTAGTAAGAGAAACTCCAGAAGGTTTAGTGGTAAGAGGAGCTAAGATGCTCGCCACGCTAGCGCCGATTACCGATGAAGTGATTATCTATACCTTCCCAGGCTATCAGCCGGGAGATGAGCGCTATGCGATCTCGTTTGCTTTACCAGTCGACACTCCAGGATTACGCATTCTTTGCCGTGAGGCGATGCAGGATGGAACCCGCTCCTTGTTTGACCATCCTCTGGCATCCCGATTTGAGGAAATGGATGCAGTGCTAGTGTTTGACGATGTAGTCGTTCCTTGGGATCGCGTCTTTATCTATAACAATGTCGAAGCGGCCAATCTGCTTTATCCTAAGACAGGAATTGCTCAGCAGCCTGCTCATCAATCAGGTGTTAGAGGGCTAATCAAATTGCAGTTTGCTACAGAAGTGGCTGTTAAAGTGGCTGATTCGATTGGGGTAGACGGCTTCCTGCATGTTCAGAATGATCTAGGAGAATTAATCCAGGCAGTGGAGACGATAAAGGCCCTATTGAAGGTATCCGAATATGAGCATGAGGTTACGGCACAGGGTGAGGCGATGCCCGATTGGATCGCTCTTGAAACCATCCGCGGGTTAATGCCAAAAATGTATCCTCGCGCCATTGAGGTCATGCAGACCATTGGAGCAGGCGGATTATTGATGTCTCCAACGGAAGCGGATATGAAGAGTCCGGAAATCGCAGCAGATTTTGAAAAGTATTATCTAGGAAGAGCAGGGGTAACAGGCGAGGAACGCATTAGCGTATTTAAACTAGCTTGGGATCTATGCGGAGAAGCTTTTGGCCAGCGCTTGCTTCAATACGAGCGCTATTATACAGGGGATCCGATCCGCAAGAGAGCGATCTTCTATAACAGCTATAAAAAACAGCGTTCTTTCAATATGGTTGAAGAAGCCCTTAAGACTGTCCAAGATAAAGAGTTAATTTCGAATAATTAAGAGTGAGGAGGAGTCAGGATGAAAACACATGAGGATGGTGAGCTCTATCTTTTGGCTTCCGTTATCGCCATCGGTGTCTTCGATGGTGTTCACCAAGGCCATCAGGCAGTGCTTCAACAGGCTGTTGACCGTAGCAGAAAGCTCAAGGTGCCTAGTGTTGTGTTTACTTTTGATCCTCCTCCGCGAACGTTTTTTCAAGGGGCTCAAATTCTGACGCCCCTTCCTACTAAATTAACACGGTTAGCAGCCTTAAATCTTGATCACGCCATTGTTGCTCGGTTTGATGATGTCTATGCTCGGTGCGGAGCAACACAGTTTATTGAAAATTTAACGAAGCTAAACCCGCTAGAAGTGATGGTAGGCGAGGATTTCCGATTTGGAAAAAACCGCGAAGGAGACTTGGATCTGCTTCGTCAGCACTTTCACGTCCGTGTAACGCAACCCGTTTGCTGTTCACAAGGAGAGAGGATTTCCTCCACAAGGATTAGGCAACTCATCGCACAAGGAGAGTTCGAAAGGTCTCATTCCTTGTTAGGATGGTCTGAACATCGTTTTGAATTTCAGTATAAGTAGCGTTCTTACTATGAAAGGGGATTGCAAAGATGAAAAGCGAAGCTGTAAAAAGTGTCATGCCTCCATTAAACCTCTGGAAATTTATTGAGGAGCATAAAGACCAATTAAAGCCACCTGTTAACAATAAGCTGATCTGGAAGGACGCTGAGCTTATGGTCATGTTACTGGGCGGGCCTAATAAGCGCCGCGACTTTCACGTTGATCCTTCCGAGGAAATTTTTTACCAGTTGAAGGGCAGTTGCTTTGTAGAGATCATCAATCATGAAGGCAAACGCGAGGTCATTGAAGTCAAAGAAGGCGAAATGTTCTTGCTACCCGCGAATGTGCCGCACTCTCCTCACCGTGTTCCTGACACCATCGGAATTGTCATTGAACGAAACCGGGAAGAAGGGGAGCTCGAGGATTTTGTTTGGTATTGCGACGAGTGTGATCACGAGATGCATCGCGTGAAGGTGCAGTTAACGAATATTGAAACACAGGTAAAAGAAGCGATTTATAGCTTTAACAGCAATGAGGAGCTTAGAAAATGCACCCATTGCGGATACGAAATGCCGCCGGAAGCGAGTGAGTGGAAATGCGAGTAGATTTTCATACCCATATCATCCCAGAAAATTTTTCGGAGCTGACGAAACATTTTACAGGTGAAAAATGGCCTCGACTTGAGCGTACTTGCGCCTGCGGCGCTAATATTATGGTGGCTGGAAAGGTCTTTCGAGAAGTGACCGATCAAGTGTGGAGTCCAGAAAAGCGCATTCACGATATGAATGGTGAAGGTGTGGACATCCAGGTTCTTTCTCCGATCCCTGTTACCTTCTCCTATTGGGCTCCTGCTGAGGAAGCTGAGCTTATGGCTCGAATCCAAAATGATTTTATCGCAGAAACCGTAAGCCAATACCCTACTCGATTCATTGGGCTTGGAATGGTTCCGATGCAGAATGCGGAGGCAGCTATTCGCGAAATGGATCGATGCATGCATGAACTTGGATTAAAGGGGATTGAAATAGGGACCAATGTAAATGGAAATAACCTGGATGATCCTGCTTTTCTAGAGTTTTTCGAGATGGCCGAAAAATGGGAGGTTCCTCTCTTTATCCATCCATGGGAAACGCTAGGAAAAGAGCGGATGCCGCGCCACAACTTGATGTACACGGTGGGCATGCCAAGTGAAACGGCACTTGCAGGAGCAAGCTTAATTTTAGGCGGCGTGATGGATAAGTTTCCTAATTTGAAGATTTGCTTTGCTCATGGTGGAGGGTCCTTGCCTTATATCATTCATCGCTTGGATCAGGGATGGAAGGTTTGGCCGCATCTCCGTTTGATTCAACAGCCTCCAAGCCATTACGCGAAGAAGTTTTATTTTGACTCCCTAGTGAATGATCCGGTCAATATTCGCTACCTCGTAGATAACTACGGGCATGATCGCGTTATTATGGGCTCGGATTATCCTTTCTTACTGAGAGAAGTTCCGCCAGGGAAAGTCATTGACGATGCCCTGGGTCTGACAGAAGAACAAAGATTGGCGATGCTGGGTGGAAATGCCCTTCGCTTTTTAAATATACCGGTAAAAGAGGCGATTCAACGATGACTAATCAAACCCTCACCCCAGAAGAACGGTTGGAGGAGCTAGGCCTTCGTCTTCCTGAACCTAGAAAGGCCGCTGGAAACTATGTCAGTTGCGTACGAACAGGCAATCTGATTTTCACGGCTGGTCAGGGTACAGATGAATATCGAGGAAAGCTTGGGGCAGATGTATCGATTGAGGAAGGTTATGCGGCAGCGAGACAATGCATGCTGAATCTCTTAACGGTCATCAAGCAAGAGGTTGGAGAATTAAGTAAAGTAAAGCGAATCGTCAAAATCCTGGGGTTTGTCAACAGTACACCAGAGTTTACGGACCAGCCCAAGGTGATGAATGGATCTTCCGATTTGCTTGTTCAGGTGTTTGGAGAAAAAGGAAAGCACGGGCGGTCTGCTGTAGGAATGGCACAGCTTCCGCACAATAATGCCGTTGAAGTGGAAATGATCGTTGAGATAGAAGAATAGCAGGAGGATGTCGTATGATTCTTAAGAATGCACAGCTCTTCATTAATGGAGAATACACAGACGCCATTTCAGGCGAAACGTTTGATACTATCGATCCGTCCACGAATCAGAAACTAGCTACTGTCGCGAATGCTGGAGAGCAAGATGTTCAGCGAGCGATTGAAGTGGCCCAACGCACCTTTGAGAGCGGCGTATGGAGTGAAATGCCTGTAGACGAACGTGCCAAGATCCTTTGCAAAATGTCTGATCTTGTCATGGAGCGTGTTGAGGATTTAGCTTTAGTAGAAACCATGGACGTGGGGAAGCCAATCAAGGAGAGCAAGGGGTTTGATATCCCGCGAGCGGCTTCGAATCTGCGCTTCTTTGCGGAAATGGCGAAGTACGTCCATCACGAGCACTATGATCAAGCAAGGCATATGTCTTATTCCAAATATGCACCGGCTGGCGTGACCAGCCTTATCATTCCTTGGAATCTTCCCTTCATGCAAATGACCTGGAAGGCATCTGCAGCACTGGCAGCTGGAAATACTGTTCTAGTAAAACCAGCTTCCTATACTCCACTAAGTGCTGTAATGCTAGGAGAGATTGCGAACGAAGCGGGGCTTCCGCCGGGAGTACTAAACATTATTACAGGACCAGGCGGAACCGTTGGAACGGCGATGACGACACACCCGAATGTGCGAAGAATCTCGTTTGTAGGTGAGTCCTCAACAGGAAAAACGGTTATGCAAAATGCTGCAACGCAGTTGATCCCGGTTTCTCTAGAATTAGGTGGAAAATCAGCGAATATTGTGTTCGAAGATGCAGATCTAGACGAAGCTGTAGCCGGCTCTCTTGAGGCGATCTTTAGAAATCAGGGCGAAATCTGCCTAGCAGGTTCTCGTTTGCTCGTCCAGGAGAGCATCTACGATGCATTCCTAGCTAAATTTGTAGAAGCGGTGAAAAACATCAAGGTGGGTAATCCATTAGATGAAGAAACGGATATGGGAGCACTGGTTTCTAAGAGTCATCTGGAAACGGTTGACAACTATGTTCAAATTGGGTTATCAGAAGGGGCCAAACTCGCGATCGGTGGAAAGCGGGTAGAAGGACTACCAGAAGGAAACTTTTATGAGCCTACGGTTCTTTACGACGTTGACAATAAGATGAGAGTGGCACAAGAAGAGATCTTTGGCCCTGTACTTGTCGTTATCCCATTCAAGACAGAAGAGGAAGCAATCCGTATTGCCAATGATTCCATCTATGGATTGGCTGGAGTGGTATGGACGAACGATCTGCGTCGAGCGCATCGTGTTGCTTCACGCATTAATTCTGGCTTACTCTGGATTAACTGCTGGTACTATCGCGACTTAAGAACGCCGTTCGGTGGATCGAAAGCAAGCGGCATTGGCCGTGAAGGCGGACGTCATAGTTTCGAATTCTATACCGAAGCGAAAACCATTACGATGAAACTATAATTAAAAATAAAGGAGTGGCCGTTCGCGTCACTCTTTTATTCATCTTTTCTAGGAGGAAGCTACCTTATGAGTCTATTAATTGAAACGATAGCAGATGAATTACTGGAAGCGGAACGAACAAAAGTTGCCATAGCCCCGTTAACCCAGCGTTTTGAACAATTAACGGTGGAAGATGCGTATCAGATCCAGCTGGAAGTAATGAGGAAAAAAAGAAGCGAAGGACGTCAAGTGATCGGAAAAAAGGTAGGCTTGACCAGTGTGGCCATGCAAAAAATGCTTGGAGTAGATGAACCAGATTACGGTCACTTGCTCGATGACATGCGGGTGTCCGATGGTGAAAAGGTCCGTATTGCCGATATGTTAAGCCCTAAGATCGAAGCGGAAATCGGTTTTATCTTGAGCCAGGACCTTACAGGACCCAATGTGACGTATTTGGATGTTTTAATGGCAACCAAATATGTTGTACCGACTCTAGAGATCATTGATAGTCGAATTGCAGACTGGAAGATTAAATTGATTGACACGGTAGCAGATAACGGATCTTCCGCAAAAGTGGTTGTTGGGAATAAATTAAGCACGATTGATGGTTTGGATTTGCGCAGTCTTGGCATGGTCCTTTACAACAATGGTGAGATGGTCGCTACAGGCTCCGGGGCTGCTGCATTAGGCCATCCAGCACAAGCAGTGGCATGGCTGGCGAATAAGCTTCATGCCTTTGGGATTATGCTTAAAGCGGGCGAATTGATCCTTCCAGGTGCTTTATCGGGTGCCATGAGTGTAAAGCAAGGAGATCGGGTTTCAGCTCATTTTGGGCCATTAGGTTCGGTTTCAGTTCTATTCGAGTAAAACGGAGGTAAAGGACGATGAGTAAAATGAAAGCAGCGATTATCGGATCTGGCAATATCGGGACCGATCTTATGTATAAGCTAGAACGCAGCGATGTTTTAGAATTAACAACAATGATCGGAATAGACCCGGAATCAGATGGGTTAAAGCGAGCGAAGGAAAGAGGCTATCAGGTATTTTCCAATGGTATCGAAGGACTCGTGGAGAATCCGGAGCTAGCAGACATCGTGTTCGATGCTACCTCTGCTAAGACGCATGTGCGACATGCAAAAGTGTTAAAGGAACTGGGGAAAATGGCCATTGATTTAACTCCTGCGGCTCGCGGACCTTTTGTGTGCCCGGCTGTGAATTTGGACCTTAATCTCGATGTGATGAACGTGAATATGATTACATGCGGCGGACAAGCGACGATCCCTATTGTTCATGCCGTCAACCGGGTGGCCAATGTGTCCTATGCTGAAATTGTGGCCACGATTTCGAGTGAAAGCGCGGGTCCAGGAACCCGGGCAAATATTGATGAGTTTACCATTACCACTCGACGAGGAATTGAGGAGGTAGGAGGAGCAGATCAAGGTAAAGCCATTATTATCTTAAATCCAGCAGAGCCTCCGATCTTGATGAGAGATACCGTGTATTGCGAAGTAAAGGAAATGAATCAAGAAGCTATTCTTCAGTCTATTCATGACATGGTAGCAACGGTTAGACAATATGTGCCTGGCTATCGATTGAAGCAAGAGCCTATGTTCGATGATCATCGAGTGACGGTGTTTCTAGAGGTTGAAGGAGCCGGAGATTACTTCCCGAATTACGCAGGAAACCTCGATATTATGACCGCAGCGGCTACACGAGTGGCAGAGGACTTTGCCCGTCACCAATTAGGAATCAAAAAAGAGGTGAAACAATGAAACGCAATAGCGACAAACCGATCAAAATAACCGAGGTCTGCCTGCGAGACGGCAGCCATGTTATGGCTCATCAATATACAGAAGAACAAGTCCGACAGATCACTCGCGCTTTAGATGATGCGGGTATGCATTATATTGAAGTAAGTCATGGAGATGGGCTGGGAGGATCAACCCTGCAGTATGGACGCTCTCTCGTCAATGAAATGAAGCTGATTGAAGCAGCCGTGGAGGAATGCCGACAAGCAACGGTGGCTGTATTACTTCTTCCGGGAATTGGGACCGTCCACGAACTGAAGCAAGCTCGTGAACTGGGAGCGGGTTTAGTGCGCGTAGCCACGCATGTAACGGAAGCGGATGTTTCCGCACAACATATTCATTCCGCTAGAGAGTTGGGGATGGAAACACTAGGCTTTTTGATGATGGCCCATATGGCTCCAGTCGAGAAGCTAGTAGAGCAGGCTAAACTGATGGAGAGCTATGGGGCTCAAGCGGTATATGTAACAGACTCCGCGGGGGCACTCTTGCCAGATCAGGTAAGGGAACGAATTCGCGCTTTGCGTGCTTCCCTGGATATTGAGGTGGGTTTCCACGGGCATAACAATCTTTCGGTTGCTGTTGCTAATACGATTGCAGCGATCGAGGAAGGTGCGACTCGCATTGACGGCAGTGTTCGTTGCTTAGGGGCTGGGGCTGGCAACACGCAGACGGAGGTATTATTAGCTGTGTTGGAACGAATGGGTCTTCAGGTCGGGATCGATCTATATAAAATGATGGATGTTGCGGAAGACATCGTGGGACCTATGCTGCCAAGGTCACAGGAAATTAACAAAGGAAGCCTCGTATTGGGTTACGCCGGCGTTTATTCTAGCTTCCTGCTGCACGCGGAAAGAGCGGGGAAAAGATTTGGTGTAGATCCACGGGATATTCTGATCGAGCTGGGTAAGAGAAAGACGGTCGGCGGCCAAGAGGACTTAATCCTCGATGTGGCGGCTGAATTGGCAAAAGCACAAAAGCTGGAGGTGTAGATGGGATGAACTTAACACAAGGTCTTGACGAAGAAATCGTAAATTATTTATTGTCAGCAGAGAAAGAATGTCGCGAGATCACTAAGATTACGGATCAATATCCAAACCTGACCTTCGAAGAAGCCTATTTGATTCAGGAGAAGCTTCTCCAGAGAAAAGAGCATGAAGGAGCAAGAAGGATTGGTTTAAAGCTTGGTTTAACAAGCAAGGCTAAACAAGAAATGATGGGGGTTCATGAAGCGATCTATGGATACCTCACAGATGATATGCTCTCACTCGAGTGGAAGCCGCTGGAGTTCTCCAGCTTGATTCACCCTAAAGCGGAGCCTGAGATTGCTTTTCTCATTGGAGAAGATCTTCAAGGGACTAATGTGACCGCAGCAGATGTTTTGTCTGTAACCCAATATGTTGCCCCTGCAATCGAAGTGATTGACAGCAGGTACCTCAATTTCAAGTTTACTCTCGTGGATGTTATCGCTGACAACTGTTCTTCTGCTCGTTTTGTTATAGGGAGTAAGTGGGTATCTCCTGCTAGTCTCGACTTGGCGGGTATAGGGATGGTCATGTCGAAGAACGGGGAAGTCGTTACGGTGGGTGCAGGTGCTGCTGTACTTGGTCATCCTGCAGCTTCTGTGGCTTGGGCTGTGAATAAGTTGGGGGCCATAGGCAAAGGCTTGAAAAAAGGCGATATCGTACTTAGCGGTGCCCTATCTGAAGCTGTTGCCTTTGAACGGGGAGATACGATGTCGGTTCAATTTTCGGACTTAGGAACGGTCAGCTTTTCTAGTAAATAAATCAAAAATGAGGCGCTTATAGTAATATGGGCGTCTTTTATTTTGCGTCAAAAGTTAATAATATTGTAAATATATTAATAAGTAAGGTATTATGATGATAGGTAAACAATGAATCAATCATGGCTATATTAAAATACCCTAAAAAACGTTAACTAGATTACACTTAGCTTAAATGACTGATATTATAATCAATTTAGGCAATATAGAAAAAGCAATGAATGACTACGATATGGTGAAAAGGGGGCAACATTCGATGAAAAAATTTAAAAGGTTGAGCTTGACCCTATTAAGTGCTGCCATGGTCTTAACAACAGCTGCTTGCGGTGGAGGAGGCTCCCAAGAATCAAGTAATGCCGCGAAGCCAGAAGCAAATCAGACCGAAGCAAAGAAAGAAGAAGCCAAGCCGACATACCAATTTAAGCTTGCTCACATTACCCCGACAGATCATATGTGGCACCTAGCAGCGGAAAAATTCAAAAGCGAGCTTGAATCGAGATCTGGCGGCAGAATGAAGATGGACATCTATCCCAATAGCCAGTTAGGAAAAGAAGCGGATATGGTTCAGCAAATTGAAGCGGGTTCGGTTGATTTTGGTTTGATCACAGCTGCTTATTTGAGTTCACGTGAACCTTCCTTTACGGCGTGGTTTGCTCCCTATGCGTTTAAAGATCTACAAAGTGCGAATGCTGCAAGAGACACAGATGTGGCTAAGAAAATGCTAGGAACGCTTGAAAGTCAAGGATTAAAAGGACTCGACTACTTATTTGCGGGACAGCGTGTGATGTTGTTTAAGAACCGTGAAGTGTTGAAGCCTGAGGATATGAATGGTCTTAAGTTTCGCGTAACTCCTTCACCGCCACTCCAGGATTTTTATAAATCTTTAGGCGCATCTCCAGAATCGATTGCCTTGCCTGAGGTTTATGCAGCCGTACAAACGGGTGTTATTGACGGTATGGATATGGACTTAGATGCTGCCATTACGAATAAATACCATGAGGTGACGAAGTTTGCAGCCGTTACGAATCATATGGTATGGCCAGCTATTGCGATGATGAACAAAGCCTCTTATGACAAGATGCCAGAGGAAGATAAGAAGATCATTGATGAATCGATTAAAGCTG
>JBEQAI010000078.1:0-11254 GCA_041640415.1 Ammoniphilus sp.
AGCTCTTGAAATATGGCAGAAAACTTCATAATCTTGCCTACGGTTACATCCCTTACTTTCTTCATATATTCATATTGTGATTTCGTATTTTCTTCCGTACCCGGAATGAATCGGGAGATCGTATCCAGTAAGAAGGATGGCGTTAATAGGAACATTCCGACAGCTACTAGTGTTTCAATACTTGAAGTGATTATCGACTGCTTGTCCCCCACATAGAGGATAAAAATCGATGACCCTAGAATCATTCCTAAGGCGGCTCCTCCTCTCTTCCCCTCCTTCAGCAACCCTGATAATAATCCGGCAAAGGCCAATAAGCTAATTTGTTCTACCATTCTTACATCGGCTAAACTGATTATCACTCCCGTAATGACTCCCACCGTTGCACCAATCATTCCGCCTCCTACGAAGGCCAAGGTGAGAACAAGGTATTTAGCAAGCGTACTTTGAACGGATACCCCTTCAATTGTCCACCCAATGGTTCCCGTCATGACGGATGCGAGTAAGATGACGAGACAAACAATCTCATCTGTCTTCAACTCGTGGTGATATTTTCGACTTGTTAGAAAGGGGAGAGACTGTACAAATATCAAAGTTAGAACCATGGCTAAGATCGCTTCTACGACATTCATAATGGCTGAGTACAACGTCATCTCATTAGCCAGATAGGTATAGGCCATCCGGCTGATCAAAAGCGATGCCAGCACAATAAAGGGGGCCTGATTTAACTCCCGCTTGAATCGCCTTTCTTGAAACCTCAGAATAGTAAAGGATAAAGCCAAACTGATAAAGATCATTACCGCATGAGCGGTCGAATGTGAAGCAGCCCCCATCAATAAAGCCATAGCCGTGAGGAGAACTTTATCTTTTCTAAGGAAATAGACCACGATAAAGTAAGCTGTCGCAAAAGGAGCCAGGTCCTGCAGGATCATCGCTCGTCCTAGCAAGTACCCCATAAGGATGTAAAAAATGCCGAACCTTTCAATTCCACTTTCTATGCCCATGGTTACCCTGGATAGAAGGCGCTGTGCTGGGGCCATCATCCGGTGTCCCAAGTTAGTAGCAAACGCCTGCATACGTGACATAAACAACACCACCCGGTTTATGATTTGTAGTTTGATTATAGACTTGTCCATTTGTAAAATTTGTCAAAAGAGAGAATTCATTTTCAAGAACTTTGCGACAAATATTGGGGGTTGTCTACACAAAACAAACTTACATTCATTTCCATTTGTGGTTTTAGCTCTTTTTGCATGGGTTTTTGCTGTCATATTGTAATTCACTGTCGATAAAAAGTGGGAATAAAATGAGGGAAGGTTGGGTAGTGGGGCAGCGAGATGAGGGCGGTTCCCCGGCTAGGGTGGACGGGACGAACCTAATGGGTAATTGCCAGACCTAGTCCCGTGCCCCCTAATATTTGAAATCATTACCGGTTTGGAACCAAGTGGTGGGGTTTCGTGACCAAACCCCTTTGTCTATCTGGAATTGTACCAGGTATGTGAGCAAACGGTACCTATTTGTGAGCATCGGCCACATTTCCGTGAGCATATCCAAAATTTCGTGAGCATCCGCCCCCCAGACCCCAGCCACGGAGTCCCGGAACGGGCACAGTTGATAAAAAAATCGGAATTACTTAAAAAACCAGCTCCATATCAAAGACTCTAAGCCGAAGTTTAGATTGCTCTTAGAAAAAGTAGACCGTAAATCTCTCAAACCCAGAAAAAAGCTTGGTGAGAGTTGTAATCATTACCGGGTTGGAACCAAGTAGAGGAGTCTCCTGATCATCCCGTCACGATTATAAGCACCCCCTTAAAAAAGGGTTATTTATTATGGTACAGCTCTTATAATTTTCAAGAAATAATACTCAAAAAGCAGTTTGATACTGACCTTCGGGGCCCGGATCATCCCTCTGTCAAGCAGGCACAACAAAAATAACCGGAGGTTCTCCGGTTATCACTCAAAATTGCAGGTTCGCACGTGATTTAACCAGAGTTTCCCCGACTAAATCGAGCTACCGCCCTCCAAACAGGGCCTGTTTAAGCTGTTAATCCCTATCCCCACCCTACTCCGGAGTAATAAAAATAACTTCCCCGGGCTTGGACAGATGATAGTCGCGTCTCGCGATCTCTGCTATATATTCTTTATCGTTTAGCTTGTTTACTCGGTAGGTGAGCTCTTCATTCTCTAGTTTCACTTGGTCGAAAGTTTGCTGGGCTTTTCTTAGGTCCTCTTTCTTCCCTAATAGAATCGTTTGCTGCTCATACCACGTAAACCCGGCCCATATACAAAAAGGGAACATCACCATCGCGAGTAATCTCTTCCTTCTTCTCTGACCCTTTACTCTCTTCTCGATCGGATCAAGATCAGGCATCGCTCACTCACCTCATTCGATTTTATCATCGTCTTCGTCGTCTTCATCTTTCTTCTTACGGCGCTTTCGTTTAAATAGTTTCGCCAGACGAGATAAAATTCCTGCTCCCTTTTTCTTTGACCCCGAATATATTTGCTTGCTGAGCTTAGCGGACTGTTTTCCTATAGGGGTAACCAGCTTCAAGATTAAGTTATAGGCAAAGGTAGCGACCTTCCATAGGAATAACACCACTGCAACAACGACGGCTACGATTGTCTTATAGATGAAGATAATCGGTTTGATCACAACGACCTGAATCAGCCTTACAATAAACCGATAAATGGCCTTTACCAAATTAATAAATCGTAAGAACCATTTAATATAAAAAGAATGAAGGAGAGCAAAATAAAACCAGGCGCCAATTCCCATTCCCAGAAATAAATAAACGCGGACGATGCCATCATTCACCCTTAACAAGGTTCCAAAGACAAGGAAGATGCAGCTTGCCCAAAACAAAAGATCGCAGATGATCACAAGCCATCCGCGAAGTCCCGTCTGCCCTTTCATCACTCGATATGTGTCATAGAGCAGGCCCATGGTCATCCCGCATCCTACCATAAGCAGCATGGTGAGTGCTTGTATCTTTATACTCACTTGAATAACTTCCCTAAGAAGCCTTTTCCTTTCGCCCCTCCGCTATGCTCGTCAATATACCCCAAATCATGAACATAGCCTTCAATCGAAACCTGGCCTGTTTCGAGACTCAAGTTTTTCATGTGTAGATTCTGTCCCTTAATGCAAAGAAACCCGCATTCCGTTTCGAGTAAGAACTCTTCACTGTCAAAGCTCTCCACATTCAGTACGCCAGATATCTCAAGTTTTTTTCGATTAAACATCATAATTTCATGTCTAGGGGTTTTCTTCGCATCCGCCATAACCTGTACACCTCCGTGATTCGCTTTTTTGTACATGTTATGGCTTGGATACAAGAATTAGAACCTTAAAAGCTTACCACGGATAATCTGGATCGATGGTCGGTTCTTCTTGCTTTAGCCTTTCCTCTGATACCAAGGTATACATGGTGGCTGCTTCTTCTTTTTTCGTTGTATCGACAATTCTCTCAATTTGAACCGTGACTAAGCGATTGCCATAGCGAATGGCAAGATTATCGCCAAGCTTCACCGTACTGCTGGATTTCGCTGGCCTACCGTTCAATTCCACACGGCCTTGATCACAAACCTCCTTCGCCATGGTTCTGCGCTTCACTAATCGTGATACCTTCAAAAATTTATCTAATCTCATGACTGATATCTCCTTACAACTCGTTCTTCTTTTCGTTCTTCTTCGCTTCCTGCCATAGGACTTCCATCTCTTCAAGGGAAGAGTTTGCTACACTTTGATCTCGTTCCCCAAGACGCTGCTCAATGTATTGAAACCTAGATTTAAACTTTCGGTTCGTGAGTGACAACGCTTCCTCAGGGTCCACTTTAATAAACCGAGCAAGATTCGCCACAGCAAACAAGAGATCTCCTAACTCAGCCTTGATCTCCTCGTCATCCTTGGCTTGCTTGATTTCTTCTAGCTCCTCTTCAATCTTCGCGTACACCTCTTCCACACGATCCCAATCAAAACCCACTTTAGAGGCTTTCTTGGAAATCGCAAAAGCGGTCATGAGCGCTGGCAGATCACGCGGAATTCCATCTAGTAAAGACGCCTTTTCTGTTCCAAGACCTTTAGCCTTCTTTTCCTCTGCTTTAATCTGATCCCAATTCTTTACCACTTGCTCACTCGTGTCTGCTTCCCGTTCGCCGAATACATGAGGATGACGACGGATAAGCTTCTCATTCAGGACCTCAATCACATCTTCAATGGTAAAGTCACCCTCATCCTCAGCAATTTGAGAATGGAGCATCACTTGCATCAACAAGTCTCCCATTTCCTCACACATCGCTTCAGGATCATCATCATCAATCGTTTCCAGAACTTCATAGGTTTCTTCAATAAGATGCTTACGAATCGATTGATGCGTCTGCTCCCGATCCCAAGGGCACCCCTCCGGGCTTCTTAAAATACTGATGATCTCACGAAGAGTAGAAAACCGTCGATTTAAGATTTTTTCCTCCTTCGCAGGTGGAACGTATACCGCAGCCAGATTATGCGTGCCTTTGATCCGATCCAATTCATAAAGCGGCATACGAAGGATTTGCTCTTCTCCCTTGATCCCCGCTGACAGCACAAGCGTTACGGGATACTCATCTGGGAACACCTCCATCAGCGTGAGCTTGACTTCCGATGCAGTAAGATCATCATATACCTGCGTAATCAGCGTATGGATATGAGGATTTATATTCTTTGTTTCGAGCGTAAGCGCATCAAGCAAGACGAATCCTTCCACGGGATCGAATTGCAAAGCCGAAAACGCCGCATCTAAGAAGCTTTGCCCCCCTAGGATCTCGACCTCTACTCCGTACTCACGAGCCCCCTGTAGAAGAAGCTGTGTCGTTTGCTCTGCCACCATCGGATGGCCAGGAACAGCAAATAACACTTCTCCTTTCTCCTTCGCTAAAGTAATTAACTCTTGGTAGATGGATGAATACACATCGGAAAACTGATCGGCTTGCTCGTAGTAAGAATCAAAAGACTCAAACCTAACCCCTCTCTCTTTAAGCTGCAGTGCAACCGGGTGCTTCTCGGTACGCAAAAACAAGGCTTTCGCTTGAGTGATTCGCTCATAAACCCCTAATGACATCTGATTAATGTCTCCTGCCCCTAAGCCAATAACAGAGATTTTGCTCATACTAACCCTCTTTCTAGTCCCGTAGTAAATGTAGTCTGTTTAATATGGGAATAAACTTTCCTGCTTTCGGAATATATTGCAGATCCGTTCGGGTAATGGAGCCTGAAACTAATAAGGCGATACCGTAAACGATGGCTCCTGAGGCCACAGAAATCACGGCCACAACCGAATAATAAAGTCGATACGACTGAATTACACCAAACAGTATATTCATGCTCAATTGTTCAATTAGGAGTACAAAAATGGCCATCATCGTTACCGCAAAAATAGGCTTAAGGAAAAACGATTTAAATTGAAAGGTAACGTCCGTATATTTGGCTACTGCCCTCAGATTCAGCATGGTTGCTACCGCGTAGGCCAGAACCGTAGCTAAGGCAGCTCCGGAAATCCCCATGATAGGAATTAACAACAGGTTCAGCCCAACTTTTATCACGACCCCAACTAATAAGTTCTGCGCAGGCAGCAGTACTTTACCCAATCCTTGCAAGATCCCCGCCGAGGTGATGCCCAGGGTGGAGAAAATGGTGGTGAAAGACAAGACAATAAGTGTCATCGTCCCTTTGTCGTTTTGGTAAAGCATAATATTTACAGGCTGAGCCACCACAGCTAAGCCAATCGAAGTGGGTAGACCGATCATCAAGGTTAAGCGTAGAGCCAGCTCCGTCCGACTCTTGATAATTTGCCTTGCCTGCCTGGCATTTGCCTCAGAGATGGCGGGAACTAGCGAGAGCGATAGAGCTGTAGCAAAAAAAGCACCAAAGGCCACGAGAGGCTGTCCCCGGTCGAAAATTCCCTTGAGGATGTTTGCTTCTTCTGCTGGATACCCTGCCTTCATCAGTAAGTTGGCCACAGTAAAGGAATCGGACAATTGAAGCAAGGGTAAAACCAAAGCTCCAAAGCATATTGGAATGGCGTAATATAGTATTTGCTTAATTAACTTCCAAGATGACTCTTGAGGATGCTTCTTTGCCTCACTCGGATGAATTTGTGTATGTAGCTTTCTATTTTTCTTCCAAAATAATAACAGTACCAAAAGACCCGTTAATGCCCCTGTGACTGCACCAAACACAGCTCCAGCGCCTGCCAAGTACTCATTTCCTGTCGTGCTCATAAACCAATACGCTAAAACAATAATCGTAGCGACCCGTACAAACTGCTCCGCAATCTGAGAAATGGCCGTTGGGATCATGTTTTGATGACCTTGAAAATAACCTCTCATGGCCGCCATAGGAGGAACAATTAACAGTGCATAAGAAACGCTCTGAATGGGAAGAGTTAATCTATCATTACCCATCCATCTAGCGATGGATTCCGCTCCGTAGTATAAGGACAAGAAAGAAATGATTCCGGTAAAAAATAACGTGATAATTGAAACCTTAAAAACCCTTCTGACTCCGTATAGGTCTCCAACTGCCAGCTTTTCTGAAACCATCTTGGAGATGGCGATAGGAAAACCTGCTGTTGCCAGGATTAAGAGGGTCCCATAAAGGGGATACACTTGCGTGTAGACATAATAGCCCAGGTCACCCGTTATGTTTTGATAAGGAATCCTGTAGATCAACCCCAGCATTTTGGAGAATAACGAAGCCAGTCCCAATATGGCTGCTCCTTTAATGAAGGTTGCTCCATCCAACTTCTTTGACATAAATTTCCTCCCCCAGGATTCAAAATCTTAGCTATTATATCATATGCCCATTTAAACACAAAGAGCTCTCCCAGACCCAAATTAAGTCCGGAAAAGCTCTTATCCCCTCGGAAAGGTTTATGTATTACCTCTTTCCCTTTATTCATGAGGGTAACCTGGCTCTTGCCAAGCTTACTTTATACATTATTGTTCCATTTGCTTCGCGAGGAAACCTGCTGCAGTCTCAGCCATCTTGGTTTCCAAGTCGCCCATCTTTACCGCTTCCTCTTTACTGGAAAGGATCACCGCTCCAATGGGGTCTCCGCCTGCCACAATAGGAGCTACTACAATCGAAGAGTAGTGTTCCTTGGTATCGCGGCACACTTCATATTCACCAGGACCTTGAATCAGGGTTTTTCGTTCTTCCATACAGGTTTCGACCATTGAACCAATAGACTTGTCCATAAATTCTTTCTTGCTTGCCCCAGAAACAGCGATGATCGTGTCGCGATCGGAGATAAGGGTTATATGCCCAATGCTTTCATACAAAGAATCTGCATACTCTTTAGCAAAATCCCCAAGCTCTCCAATAGGGGAGTACTTCTTTAGAATAACTTCGCCGTCCCTGTCAACAAAGATCTCAAGAGGGTCACCTTCACGAATTCTTAGCGTCCGGCGAATTTCCTTTGGAATTACCACACGGCCAAGATCATCAATCCGACGTACGATTCCAGTTGCTTTCATTATCTAGATGCCTCACTTTCACTTGAAGTTTTCACTTGACTGGAACTACTTATCACAATCGTTGATACCCTATTTTGCCTTATGCCTACCTGTTGGGGAACTGCTTGTTTCCTGGTGTAGGGATAGTATATATCTCCTTATTGGATAATATTCACCAAGCCCTCTTAACACCTAATTTTGGAAAAAGAAAGGTCCCTCGAGCTGGTTATCCAGTCTAGGGACCTTCTTATTATTTCTTTTCTGGAAGGTTTACTTTCTTCATAAGGGAAGGAAGCTCCTTATCCATAAAGTCATCGTATTTTTCATTCACAAACTGAGAACGAATTTGATCCTTTACATCGTCATAGGCTTTTTCCGAACGCTTTTCCACCTTCATAACGTGATAGCCATAGTCCGTTTTTACCGGGTCACTGATTTCGTTCAACGGCAATTCAAGTGCTGCCTGCTTAAACTCAGGCACCCACATGCCTACCTCTACATCCTCATATAAACCGCCGGTTTCTTTACTGCCTGGGTCATCCGAAAATTCTTTGGCTAACGCAGCAAAGTCTTCCCCTTTTCTTAAGCGGCTGGCTAAATCATCCGCCAGCTTCTTCGCTTCTTCATCCGTTAAAGCTTTCTTTTCTCCTTCTGCCGGAGCTGCCGCTTGGTCTCCCACGGAAACCAAGATGTGACGTACAGAAGCAATGGTAAACTCCCCTTGCGCCTTTCCTTCTTCATAACGCTTTTTCATTTCATCCTCTTGAACTTGTGTACGAAGATAAGCTTCTACCTTCTTGTATCGGACAAAAAACTGTGTAAGATCTTCATCTGTTACTTTTTGATCCTGCATTTGCTTTTCTAATTTCTTCTCATCATTTCCGAATACCATCAGGTACTGACTTTTAATCCGATCGACGAGCTGTTTGGCTTCACTTTCTGCGTTTGCCACTTCTGGTGCGCGTTCTGCCATGACAATCTCAGAAACATAGCTATCTATGAAAAGTTGAAGTGATTCAGGGAGCTTCTCATGGATCGCAAACCCTGCTTGAGGGTTAATGAAGGATTGGATCGCCAAATAGTTTTCGAATTGCTCTACCGTAATGGTTCCACCCTCATATTCCGCTACCACCGTATTGGGCTCCATGCCTAAACTAACGTCTACCACTGGAACCGGGCTTTCTTCCCCTGTTGGCTGTTGATCTTGATCTGCTTGGGTTTGCTCTTCCGTATCCTTAGCTTCCTTGTCTGCCGCCTTCCCACAAGCGGTTAATAGAGATAAGGCAAGCGTAAAGGAAAGCATAAGGGCTCCCCATTTTCTAAGTGGCCACATTATTTAATTCTCCCTTCACTTTTTTCACTTGTTCAAACTCCGACAGAAACTTCTCGACGAGCTTAATACCCTCTTCAGGAGTCAACCCATTTACTTTAACAGTAACCGACAGGTGTTGTCCAGTTGCCAAGCTCATACGTCTGTCATATTGATTCGCTAGCGTGAATAATTTGGTGCCATCAATCTGGAGATTCTGATCCGCGTGAAGGTTAATCACTAGGTTGGTGCCTTTTTGAACGATACTTGTAATGCGATGCTTGTAAGAGTATACACGCAATCGAGCCACGCTTAAGAGGTTATCCACTGGCAACGGAATCTCTCCAAAACGGTCTGCGAGCTCTTCTTCTAAGTCCACTACATCTTCCATTTCATACACAGCCGCGAACTTCTTATACATTTCAATTTTCTGCTTGCTGTCTTTAATGAAGTCAGATGGGATAAATGCATCCAGTTGAATGTCAATTTCCGGATGGATCGCTTCTTCTTCTTTCGGTCCACCCTTCAATTCGTCGATGGCTTCCTTGAGCATTTGGCTATACAAATCAAATCCTACAGAAGCGATAAATCCATGCTGTTCTGCCCCTAACAGGTTACCCGCTCCACGGATGGCCAGATCTCGCATGGCAATCTTAAATCCTGAACCTAGCTCCGTAAATTCCTTGATGGCTTGAAGTCGCTTCTCGGCTACTTCCGTCAGAACCTTATCCCGTTGATAGGTGAAGTAGGCATAAGCCATTCGATTCGAACGCCCTACTCTCCCTCTTAGTTGATAGAGCTGGGATAATCCCATGCGATCAGCATTGTAAACAATCAAGGTATTTACATTGGGAATATCCACACCGGTTTCGATAATCGTCGTACTCACTAACACATCGGTGTGTCCTTCAAGAAAATCTAACATCACTTGTTCTAACTCGGTTTCTTTCATCTGTCCATGAGCGACGGCTACCTTAGAATCGGGCACAAGAAAACTAATTTGTTCCGCCATTTGTTCAATACCTTGAACCTGGTTATATAAGAAGTACACCTGCCCGCCGCGTCCAAGCTCTCTCTCAATCGCTTCCCTTACAAGAGCGGCGCTATACTCCATGACATACGTTTGTACAGGAAAACGGTTCTCCGGCGGAGTCTCGATGACCGACAAATCTCTTACGCCCAGCATGGACATATGCAGGGTTCGAGGGATAGGCGTAGCCGTTAAAGTCAAGACATCAACATTGGCTTTAAACTGCTTCAGCTTCTCTTTATGCGTGACCCCAAAGCGTTGCTCTTCATCGACAATCAGCAGCCCTAAGTCTTTGAAAACCACATCCTTAGACAGCAAGCGATGGGTCCCGATAATGATATCCAACCTTCCGTCTTTGAGCATTTTCATTGCCTCATTCTGTTCTTTGCGGGAACGGAAGCGGCTAATAACCGCCAGATTAACGGGATATCCCGAAAAACGCTCTTTAAAGGTTTCATAATGCTGCTGTGCCAGGATGGTAGTAGGGACTAACACCGCTACCTGCTTGCCATCCATTATTGCTTTAAAGGCAGCGCGTATAGCCACCTCGGTTTTTCCATACCCTACATCTCCACACAATAACCGATCCATTGGACGGGATTTTTCCATATCCTTTTTAATTTCTTCAATGGCTCGAAGCTGGTCGGTAGTTTCATCATATGGGAACATGGCTTCAAACTCGCGCATCTCCGGCGTATCCTTATTGAAGGCATAACCTTGGCTTGCCTCCCGTTTCGCATACAGCTTAATTAAGTCCGCCGCTATATCCTGGATAGAGGCGCGAACTTTGCTCGTCACCTTTTTCCACTCAGTTCCTCCGAGCTTGTAGACCTTGGGTTCCTTATCTTCATCAGCGACATAGCGTTGGACTTGATCTATTTGATCAATCGGCACGTAAAGTTTATCGTTGCCTGCGTACTTCAAGTGGAGATAATCCTTGTGGATGCCGTTAATCTCTAGGGTCTCGATGCCTAGATACTTTCCTATCCCGTGATTCACATGGACAACAAAGTCTCCAACCTTCAGTTCATTGTAATTCTTAATTCGTTCGGCATTGCTGATGTTGGTTTTGGTTTTTCGCGCCTTTCGCTGCTTCTGGGTAAAGACCTCTGACTCCGTTACCACAACCACGTGATGCATCGGCAATTCAAAACCTGTTTGCAAATTACCAACGGTAATGATCGGTCGATGGCTGATGGTTTCCACTGGGCCAAGAATCAGATCGGCCTCGATTTGGTAATCCTGGAACACACGCTCCAATCGTTTAGCACGGTCTTCATCCGCAGCTAAGAAGATGACTTGATGATTGGACTTCATCCAGCGTTCCAATTCACCCTTTAGCACATTCAATTGACCGTGGAAATCCTGCATCGGCTTGCAGTTGAAATTGACCATGTTCTGAGGAGCCGTTTTAGGAATCTGTC
>JBEQAI010000079.1:0-11106 GCA_041640415.1 Ammoniphilus sp.
GAAAAAGAGAAAAATAAGTGGAGAATCGACAACTACAGCTTCAATTCAGGTAGTATATTTGGTTTTTCAGAGCTAATAGTTGGATTTTTTCCACCTACAAAATGAGATCCTACTCTATTTTTAATAATTGGGTGGAGAATTTCCATCTATTTATTCTTGCTTCCATCTTAGATGTTTATTATTAGTGGACTTTTGCTGATTTTGTCTTTAAAAATACCCTGTAGGGGGTATATTTAACTTGGCAACAGGACTTTTTCCAACATAGCAGTTGGGAGAAGTCCTGTCTTTGTGATTTTAACTGCGAATTTTTAATGTGGTATATTGTGAACACACCTTGAAAACGGACTTAAAAATCGGTTGTGAATGCCCTTCCTTACACCTCTAAACGGAACCCGTTACCTCAAAAGCTAGGCTTTACGGACACCCTCTTTTTTCTAATGTTAAATAATCCCTTATAAAATCTTAACATCGAATTTACTTAGGGTTTATACTCTTCTTTCATAATTGTAATAAGAATGAAAATGAAGAACCAACATAGGGGGGTTATCATGAAAATTTCTTTATTTACGGATACCTTTCTTCCACAGATGAATGGCGTCTCGATGACCTTGAATCGACTAATCCACCACCTACAGCACAGGAATATCTCTCACCAAGTATTTGTCCCGGAGTTCGCTGAGCAGGATTTATTCGCAAATAACATTCACCGCTTTTTTAGCCTTCCCTTCTATCTTTATCCCGAATGCCGGATTGCACTGCCGAATCTTTTAGCTGTTCGCCAGCATCTTAATAACTTTCAACCTGATCTGATCCACATTGCCACCCCTTTTAACATGGGGCTATGCGGCCTGCATTATGGAAAAAAGTACGGAATTCCGCTCGTTTCTTCTTATCACACTCATTTTGACCGTTATTTAGATTATTATCACTTGCGATTTGCTAAGAACTGGATCTGGCGGTACCTCCGCTGGTTTCATGAATCCACCGAGCTTACGCTTGTTCCATCCCAAGAAACCAAAGATCTATTAAGAAAACAGGACTTTACTCGACTCGATCTGTGGAAACGCGGTGTGGATTCTGACTTATTTCACCCAAAGAAAAGATCGAATGAATTGCGAGAACACTACCAGATCGGTAATCGGCTCCTTGTGCTTTTTGTTGGAAGAATGGCACCTGAAAAAGATCTGGACATTTTATTAGAGGTTATGTGTCATTTACCGCAAGAGATCAAGGAAAGGATACACTGGATGTTTGTTGGAGACGGTCCCCTCTTAGCGAAGTGGCAAGAGTTTAACCTTCCGCAAGCTACATTTACAGGATATTTAGAGGGGGAGCAATTAGCCAAAGTCTATTCGTCTGCAGACCTGTTTGTCTTCCCTTCATCTACAGAGACCTTCGGCAACGTTGTTTTGGAAGCGGCGGCATCGGGGATCCCCGCCATCGGAGCAAATGCAGGCGGAGTTGAAGAAATCATTCAGGATGGAGCCACAGGGTTCTTATGTCCTCCCCGAAATCCAGAAGCCTTCACCCAAGCCCTAGTTCAGTTCTTGGAGAAGCCGGCCCTTTTACGTCAGATGGGTAAAGAAGCACGTCGTTATGCGATCACCCAATCCTGGGAGGCGATCTTCGACAGACTTCTGCTTCAATATGAGCAAGTCATCCATAATAAGAGGAGGAAGGTAGGATGAAAATTGGCATTGTAGGTCTAGGTTATGTGGGACTAGTCACAGGCATTGGTCTAGCCTCCCTGGGACATCAGGTCATTGCAACAGACATCATGGAATCCAAAATCCAAAGTCTTCAAGCCGGAGTTTTACCTATATGGGAAGAAGGACTGGAAGATTTATTTAAACAGGCTGTCTCCGATGGTTTGATCCGCTTTACCGATCAATTGGAACAAGTCATTCTTAGCTCTGAAATTGTATTTCTATGTGTAGGTACCCCTTCCACCCCCACGGGTGATGCCGATCTGTCCCAACTATGGGCCGCTCTTAAGGATATGTCCGCGTATATCCACCCCGAACAGCTAGTCGTGATTAAAAGTACTGTTCCTGTAGGTACAAGTGATCATGCAGAAAACTATCTTCGCCATCAGGGAGGCAGTGACTTAGACGTCGTCTATAATCCTGAGTTCCTCCGCCAAGGAAATGCAATTTATGACTTTTTTAACCCAGACCGGATCCTTATAGGCTCTCTTTCGGGAAAAGCCAGAGACAAAATGGAAGACCTGTATCACCACTTAAAGACCACACTTATCTTTTGTGATCGCCGTAGTGCCGAATTAACAAAGTATGCCTCCAATGCCTTCTTAGCCATGAAGATCTCGTTCATCAATATGATGGCCGGGCTAAGTGAGCGTGTTGGGGCCAATGTGGATATCGTAGCTGAAGGCATAGGGGCTGATTCAAGAATCGGGCCTGCTTTCCTTCGCGCAGGAGTAGGCTATGGAGGCTCCTGCTTCCCTAAAGATATCCAAGCTCTTATTTCCCTAGGAAAGCAAAATATACAGGATCTTCCTTTACTCGAGTCTACCGAGTGGATCAATAGACAGCAACCTCTCTTACTGGTTGAAAAGTTAATACAGCATTTAGGAGAATTAAAAGGAAAACGCATTGCCCTGCTGGGATTAACCTTTAAATCCTCAACAAACGATATCCGTGAATCCCCTTCCCTTGCGATTAGCCGATTATGCTTAGAAGAAGGTGCGATGGTTCATGCCTATGATCCGATTCTCCAACACTTCCCTTTATCGGGAGTCACCCTCCATTCAAGCTTACAGGCCGCCTTAGCGGGATGTGATGCTGTCCTTCTACTATCCGAATGGAAGGGGTGGCGAGAGGTGGATTGGCGCCAGATTAGAATCAATATGCGTTATCCTTTATTTGTGGATGGAAGGAACCTTTTCACTTTAGAGGAGATGAAGTCTATAGCCTTTGAACAGGAATGGATTTATGTTTCCATTGGACGACCCGTTGTAGATGGTAGAAAAAAAACCGCTAGAAATTAGCGGTCAAAGAAGGGATAGCCAATAAGGTGTTGTCATTTCTCATTTTAAAACTTAAACATTAAGCGAATATGAACGCTAGGTAAATTTATTCTATGGCTTCCGCTGCCTGAAACGCCCTTTTGCATAATTGCTCCTGGCTATTGATTTCAGGCTCTTCAGCTTGTCTAGGAACATAATGATAATTCCCCTGCGGATCTTGTTCCCTTGCTTTGACGTTGTCGTTCAAGAGTAATAGTAACGCTTGTTTGATCTTTTCTTTATGACTGTCATCATAGACAGGAAAACAAATCTCTACCCGATAGGCATCTTTTTCATGGATTTCCAATTCTTCTAGCAAGAATTGGATCGCTTCCTCATCTACCGTTTCTTCTTCCACTTCAAGACGTACCGTTCTCCCCCACTTGCGTTTCTTCAGCTCTTCCTCTATGACTTTAAGCAAATCCTCTGCCCCTTCTTCATGCAGAGCCAAGTCAGCGTTTCTAGTAATTCGAAAGGTCAGCACAGAACAGACTTCATATCCGATAAACAGCTTATATTAAAAATGGCGAATAACTTCTTCCAAAAGTACAAATTTGGCTTCGTATGAGTTTTCAACTGGAAGAGCAATAAAGCGTTCTAACCCTCTTGGAACCTGAACTAAAGCTAATTTTTGAGTTTGATTTTTCTCTTTTTGGCCTGACTCTCTTAACGTAACGGCAATGTTAATACTCTTATTTAACAAAATAGGAAACGGATGATAAGCATCGACCGCTAGAGGTGTTAGGACAGGGGAAATCAGGTTGTCAAACAATTGCTCTAGAACTCCGATTTGCTCCTCGTTGAGTTGGTTTATTTTCAACAGATGTATGTTTTCCTTTTGCAGTTGGATCATCAGGCTATGATAGGTATCATAATGAAGCTTGACTAACTGATGATTAAGTTTAGATATGCTGGCCAGTTGCTCTTTGGGAGTCAAGCCTGCTTTATCTTCAGCAAAGTGAAAGCCTGCCTCTACCTGATCCTTTAAACCCGCTACGCGTACCATGAAGAATTCATCTAGATTAGAGCTAAAAATTGCGAGAAACTTTACTCGCTCTAGCAAAGGGTTTCGCAAATCCATGGCTTCTTCCAAAACTCTTTAATTAAAGGCTAGCCAGCTGAGTTCTCGATTATTAAAAAAAGATGGAGTTGTTAAATCGATTTGTTCCAAATGTTTTATATCCATTCTATACACTTCCTACGATGTATTGAATTTTAATTATATTATTATTTTGTAAATTGTATGTTAAGATTTTGTAAACTTTCATTACATAAAACAAAAAAACCTCCCTATGGAGGTCTATTAAAAATAATGAACCAGAATCGAAGAGATTATGCCTAGCATTGCGCCAACCACCACATCCAAGGGGTAGTGCAAGCCCAGATACATTCTTGAAATCGCAACGAGGATGGCGATGGCAAAAAAGAAAGGAGCTAACCAAGGTATGATTAAAGCAATAGAAGTGCTCCAAGCAAAAATGGCCGCACTATGTCCAGAAGGAAATGAGAAGTCCTTTAGCGGACGATCAACTACATGGATGTCAGACTCTTTCAAATAGGGTCTGCGTCTGCTGCAACCCTTTTTACCTATCTGAACCAATACGTGGCTGCTTATCAGAGCGAGGGGACCCTCCACTAGCAGTAATCGATTTTCTCTTAGGAGCAGAAACAGAACTAAGAATAAGCAAACAGAAAAAGTAAGTCCACCAAAATGAGTGATCATGGGCATCCAGCGATTCAAGATCGGACACCGAATTTTATGGTTAAAGAGATGGAAAATTCGCCGATCCCCGCTTTCAACCCAAGATAATAGCTGATACACGCAAATTCCCCTTTCCCAACGTTATTTCTTTTATCTTAGCAACCCTCCGTGAACTACATTTAAACGTGATATTAAGAAATGAAAGCATTTTTAACATAAGTTTAACCTTCATCATACAAACGGAGGCTCTAGCATACCTTTTCTCCAACCAAGCTCATGATGGGTGACATTTAAGTTATGATCAAGCTTAATATCCACGCCGAATGTAAGTTTTGAATTATACCAAAAGCGAACATCACTCCACTTGACCTCATAGCCATCCTCCACTTTTTTGCAGGTTACATGAACCCTCTGAGCAAACTTCAGAAAGGCTCGAACCCCGTCGGTTTCTTCCGTCCGCTCAATGATGGGATTCTTGTCTTCTTTCGAGTAATATTGTTGGATCAAGACCTTGCCATAAGTCATAACCCCTGTATAAAAGCACTCGTCTGTCTCGACAACAAAGCGCCAGTAGAACCAATCGAGACTAGGAAACAGGTGATAAATTCCTCCCCTTCCGATCGTTTGCTTCAGCTTTTTGAGCAGGACTCCATGCTGATAGGCTCTCAATAAGATATAAATCAGACTTAATAAGTAAACCAAAGGGAAGATGGTAACAGGGGCTACATCAAGGAATAACCAAAGGACAGCTCCGAAGGCATGCATGAAAAACAAGAATGGCTCAAACAGGTTTAGAATGTCTAGATGCATCCACTTTTTTGAGAAAGGAAAAAGACATTGCACACCGTAGGTGTTGAGTAGGTCTAAAAAAACATGAAAAAAAACAGCTGCAAAAATCCAAACGTAAAGAGTCATCCAAAAGTCTAGAACTCCGAATCCATAACCAAATAGGGTGGCCAACAGGATCGGCCAGAGAAATAACGCTGGAAGCGAGTGAGTGAGACCACGATGATGACGGATATAAAAGGAATATCCTTTCAGTCTAGAGACCGTATCAAAATCAGGAGCATGTGATCCTATCACCGTACCTGCTATGATGGCCTGAGCTAGTTCTGGATGCTGACCTATCACAGGGTCCATATGGGCTAGCCCGGCTAGAGTTAAACCAAACAAAAGGTGACTCGCTGTATCCAATTTTTCTCCCCCAATCTAGATGTAAATGATTTACAATTTTATTTTACCAATATTTTGTGAATATACTGTTTATATACTGTAAAAGATGTTTATAGAATCTTAAAGGAAAATTCATCACTGCTCCACCTACTTCACATACAAAACCTGTACCATAATATACAGGTAGGGCGGCATCGGGGGCCGCCAACGCCCTCAGCGAAGGAAGGGGCTGACGGTAGCTTTATCAAACAAACAGGGCTGGTGCATAGGGGTTTGTGCTGGCCTTCATAAAAAAATAAGGAGCCCGCGGGCTCCTCTTCTAATTTTACCATTTCCACATTTTCGAAAACGAAATCCAGGATAAGAGGTTCAGCTTACTCTCTTTCCCTTTTGTCTTGACCATATTAAAGAATTCCCCCAGAAAGGCCTCCCACTTCTTTCCTACACTCCCTTTTTCAGAAGGATTGGCCAAGACCAATCCCACGCTTGCATTCAAAGCCTCCCTTAAGTGAGCAAAGGCCTGCTGGAGATGATGATCTACCTTTTGTCCTTCCATATAGCCCTCCTTTTTACGGTTCCGTCACTTCATGATCCAACTTGCGCTTCATTCGCTCAAATTGCGCTTCAGCAACGATATCCGTCATTTCTTCCTTAGCCAATGCCCAAGTCGACCGAGTCCCTGGGCAGCTGAGGATAGGACTTGGCCGCCGACATGCGCCGCCGATCGCAGTATGGTTTTGGCCACAGGCCATAAAACTTTTGCTGTCAAAACCAGGACAGTACCCACTAACACGCGTTCAAATCCTTTTTGCAGCATCTTGATTCACCTCTCTTATGCAACCATTGGTATATTGGGCTGTTGCATCCATTTTTTTGTATCCATTAGATTAAGCAAAGGTTTAGAAAAGAAGCTAACCGATGCTCCCGCGAGGAGAACTTGCCCCATCTGCATCATTCCTAATGGCGCGGTATGGAAAATTTGCGCTAGCGATGGAACATAGATCACTGATAATAAAGCTAACCAGGATACACCGAGCGCCCCCATTAAGAACTTATCCTTAATCCAGTGTGAGAACCTTTGGCCGTTTTCTTGCCGCCAAGAGAAGGTTTGCATCAGCTGCCCTGCTACTAAGGAAGCAAAAGCCATGGTGCGCGCCACGGGAAGCGTTGCCCCCATTCGCAGAGAAATCGCAAAGAGACCCAGAGACGCTAGTCCTAAAATGCTTCCACGAAGAGCCACCTTTTTATAAAGCTTGGAGTCGACAATGTCTTGGCGCTCTGTAACTAGATCTTTATTCCCCGGATTCACAGCGAGGACGGAAGCGGGCAGCGCATCAGTAAGTAAATTCATAAGTAGAATTTGAACAGGCACAAGCGGAATAGGCATCCCAAAAAGAACTGCTGTGCTGGAGACGAGGATCTCCGCAAGGTTTCCAGTCAGCAAGCAACCGATAGCTTTTCGGATATTACTGATGATGGTTCTACCTTCCTTAACCCCGTCTACGATGGAACCGAAGTGATCTTCCTTCAGCACCATGTCCGCTGTTTGCTTTGTGACGTCCGTACCTGTTTTACCCATCGCAATTCCGACATCAGCCTGCTTAATCGCCGGTGCATCATTTACCCCATCCCCTGTCATCGCGACCACATATCCTAGCTTTTGATAAGCCTTTACAATTTTGAGCTTATGCTCTGGGGACACACGGGCAAAAATCGAGGCTTCAACGACGATATTTTCGAGCTCATTTGGGCTTAACTGGTTTAACTTGGCCCCGGTCATCACCCGATCCCCTTCCTGATACATGCCGAGCTGCTTAGCAATAGCCACCGCCGTAATGGGATGATCACCTGTAATCATCACGGGCTTAACCCCTAACCGATAAGCATCAGCGATCGCTTTTTTCACCTCAGACTTCGGTGGGTCTATCATTCCCACCATCCCGACATAGATTAGTCGTTCTTCCCGCGGTTCTTGTAGCGATTCGTCTGCTTGAAGGATTCGATAGGCAAAACCTAATACGCGAAGGGCTTGGGCAGCATATCGATTGTTTTGCTTTAAGATTTTTTCACGAACCTCATCTGTCAGGTCCACCACCTGTCCATCCTCTTGGTAATGGGAACATCGATTGAGCATCGCTTCCACTGAACCCTTGGAAAAGAGATAGCAAGGATTTTCCTTTGTTCCATCATGACAGACGACACTCATGGAACCATGGTACGAATCAAAAGGGATCTCATGATGTCTGGTCCATTGCGACAGAAGATGGTCCTGCATTCCTGCCTTATAACCCAGCGTGAGCAAAGCTCCTTCTGTTGGGTCCCCTTTGAGGCTCCATGCTGCTCTAACCAGCTGGCTGTTATTGCACAGCATGGCAATGTGAAGGAGTTTTTTGGCTTCCTCGTCCTGCTGAATGGCCCGATTTCGCAGATTCTTTATCTCACCTTTTGGCTCATAGCCTTCCCCTGTCAAGGTCCATTCGTGCTGCGTGGTTTGAAGCTTGGTTACCGTCATTTCATTTTTTGTTAGTGTTCCTGTTTTATCGGAACAAATCACATTCACTCGACCCAATGTTTCTAGGGAAGACAGCTTTCTTACCACAGCATTTCGTCTAGACATGCGGACAATTCCTGCGCTGAGTGCAATTGTGATCGTAACCGGCAATCCCTCCGGAATAGCGGAAGCCACTAGCGCTACCGAGGTAGGAACCATCTGCAATAAGCTATTTCCGCGCAACAAGCCCACAGCGAAGACAATTCCGCCAACTATAATAGCCCCTCGCACAAAAATTTTGCTAATTGACGTCACGGTTTCTTGTAGAGGTGTTGCTTCCTTTTCATTGTCTTTTAGTAAATTTGTAAGATGTCCGATCTCTGTATTCATAGCCGTCTCAACCACAACGGCCGTGGCTTTTCCTCGGGTCACATTAGTCCCCATAAAAAGCATATTACTCCGCTCTGCTAGAACCTTTTCGTCTGGCAGCTTGCCGGCCTTCTTTTGGGTTGCGATAGACTCTCCCGTTAACGGGGCTTCATTTACTTCAAGACTCCAATCCGACAAAATTCGCAGATCTGCAGGGACCTGATCTCCTGCTTCCAGTTGGACGATATCCCCTGGAACGAGATCAAGGGCAGAGATCTCTTGAATTTCTCCTTCGCGTAGGACCCTGCATCTTGGAGGCTGATAGCGGTTGAGTGCTTCCACCATCTTTTCCGCTTTACTCTCCTGCGTCGTACTAATAAATGCATTAACCAGAAGAACAGCCATCATTGCTGCTCCATCAAACACATCCCCTGCCAATATGGAGACAACTGCTGTCCCCAAAAGGATCACGGTGGTGAACTCGGTGAATTGTTTAGCGAAAGAATGATACCACGGAGTCTTCTCGGCTGGAACTAAACGATTCGGACCCATTTGTTTTCGCAGGCTTTGAACGGTTTGGTTGTTTAAGCCCTCATTTTCATCAGTGTTTAAAAACTGCAGCAGCTCGGTTTGTGACATGCAATGCCATTCACTAGGCTTGGTCTCTCTTTTGATTTCATTAGGCTCTTCTTGTTGAATTCTTGAGGATTTAGATAGTAGTAAAAGCTTTAGAGCGTCAGCTAACAGGTTTACTACAGGCGCAGTTAACCGGCCGGATAGCGCGAGACCTGTGCTTAAGTATATTCCATAGCATGGTCCATACTCGATGCTGGGTGGTCATATTACGAATTGCTTTTGCGCTCTTTATTAGGGACGGAAGTTGTGTGAGATGATGACTTGATATTCTTGGCTCATCTCGGTCTTTCGTATTGTTGAGCTCCTGATCATGGATGACCTGCAAATAGGAGATACCTTGTCCCTTCAAGCGTTGTAAATGGCTTGCCGTTATCATGTTTTCTCTAATGCCCATAGAGTCGTGCAGATATCCAACTTTAGCTGGGGATTTTCTTCCTGGAGAAGTTTTATTAGTGCAAAATGACTGTTTGGCAAGGGTTCTGCTTCGTCGATTAGCAGGCCAATACATTCTTCCTGCATTCCTACATAGTAGACGCTTTTCCCTTTCCTTTGCCATCGTTTGGCTTCAAGCTCGTATTGCTCGCAGCGAACACGATGGCGAGTCAATAAGCTTTTTGCCCCTAGATACACAGCGTGGCCATTGAGCTTACCTCGGATTCCATCTTCCTCTTGCTCGATCTCAAATGCTGTTCTTTTGGTTTTTCCAGTAGCGAGAAAGGCTTGTTCAATTTCTTGCTTGTAAGGATGGTTGCCCTTGTCTGCTAAGCTCCTTGCAACACACCAGGCTTCTTCCTCTTTGGAACTTATGCAGCGGAGCTTGGGTGTTGATCTCTCATATACAATAGATGTATCTGCAACCACGAGATACTCCAGCTCGGATAGTCGGCAAAGGGAGCTGTTATTAGGAAGCATTTGACCCTTTTTCTGGGCGAGATGTTCTGCTTGCTTCCAGGCATATTCCTCGGATGCAAGGCTTGGTCTAGGATTAGCTGCTAGAAGGATCCCTAAACTCAGCCATGGGTTTCTAGTCATTAACCAGCTGGTTAGCGCCAGGCCAAACCCCCATTTGGTTGCTCGGGCTGCATAAGCCTTGGTTCCCTTTGTGAGATAAAGAGAAGGATCTAAATTGGCTTCGTGATTTTTCTCTTTTTTCCAGTGCAGATATTGAATAAGGGATGCGGCACCCAAAGCCAATAAATTCTCGCGAAGCAGAGCTAAAGCCACAGCCGCTGTTCCTAACACCAGATCGGAATTCACTATTTTATCTTTCGTTAATCGTTCAAATCCTTGTTTAAGTATGGGATATCCTGACAAAACAGCCAAACCAGCAGAAGCGTGGAATAACCCTGGACTTCTAGCCATGGCTGTTTTTCCAATAGTCATCTGTTTTAAACCCAGGACACTTAACCCGATTACTGATGCGAGTAGTAAGGCGGAGGGCTGCTGATGGGAAACCGGGGATTCTGTCACCACAGCTTGAAATGAGCTCGGAATGGCTTCAGCATTTTCGGTAGCCGAGGAGATCTCGGTTGTTGCGGCCACTAGCTGCTCGACCTCTTCTTCTCTAGATTGACCTAAATCTGGATGAGATTGAGCAAAAATTTGCTCTTCTATTCGTCGTAGCCAACTGCATAGTTTCTCAACTGAAAGCTGAGTTGGCTCATATTTAACTAATATACGACCTGTATAGGAGCATGCTTTAGCTTCATT
>JBEQAI010000080.1:0-11104 GCA_041640415.1 Ammoniphilus sp.
TCGATTTCCATTCTCTGATAAATGCTTTGGAGTAAAGCCTTTAAAAGCTCGTTCTTCGAGGGAAAATAATTATAAAAGGTACCTTTCGAAATTCCACTGTATTCGATAATATCCTGAATCGAAGTCGCTTGGAACCCTTTTTCAATAAATAACTGGTGGGCTATTTTAATGACATGCAGCTTCCGATCGTTCACACGTATCACCTTTTTATTTGACCTATTTAGAGAATCGTACCTGATTTTTGACTTTTATACAAACGGATTGCAAAAAATAAAGGGATGATAT
The DNA here is from genome assembly GCA_041640415.1 of Ammoniphilus sp. Classification (GTDB taxonomy): domain Bacteria; phylum Bacillota; class Bacilli; order Aneurinibacillales; family RAOX-1; genus YIM-78166. The sequence continues at coordinate 286 of JBEQAI010000080.1, forward strand.
ATGATACATACATAGGTTGGAATTAGAGTATAAAAAAATGAACTTATAGTTCGGTGAGGGGGATCACCGTGACCTCGACAGGAAGCACTATGTCGCGTCCACCTTATGGAATGCTTTCGATTTTAATGATCGGCGCATTCCTATCGTTGTTGAATAATACTTTACTAAATATTGCCTTGCCTTCGATTATGTCCGAACTCCAGGTCGAAGCATCGACGGTTCAATGGCTTACAACAGGATACATGTTAGTGAATGGGATCTTGATCCCGACTACGGCCTACTTAATTCAAAAATACTCAGTACGTCAATTGTTTTTATCAGCGATGGGAATCTTTACAGTTGGCTCGCTGCTGGCGGCAACTGCCCCTGTTTTTTCACTGTTGCTCGCGGGTCGCATGACTCAAGCCGCTGGTTCTGCCATCATGATGCCTTTACTTATGAATGTCATGCTAGTGAGTTTCCCGATCGAAAAGAGGGGGACGGCCATGGGGGTCTTCGGACTAATCATGATGGGGGCCCCGGCCATTGGGCCGACCTTGTCAGGATGGCTCATCGAACACTATGACTGGCGCATGCTGTTTTATGTCGTAACCCCTATAGCGGTTGCTGTATTTGCCATCGGAATCTTCCTATTGAATGATAAGAAAGGAAAGGTGGATCTACATCTGGATACCGTTTCAGTGGTCCTTTCGACCATTGGATTTGGCGGATTATTGTATGGGTTTAGCTCAGCAGGAAAAGAAGGTTGGGCGAGTACTCAAGTTTACGGTACCATATTACTTGGGCTTGCTGCTTTGGTTGCCTTTATCCTCCGTCAGTCAAAACGAGATGAGCCGATGCTTAACTTTGCCGTTTTTAAATATCCAATGTACACGTTGTCCATTACCATTTCCATGGTGATCACGATGGCGTTATTCTCAGGGATGGTCTTGATGCCTATCTATGTCCAGACCATTCGGGGCATTTCGCCTTTGGATGCCGGACTTATGATGATGCCCGGAGCCATTATCATGGCATTAATGTCACCTATTACAGGGAAATTGTTTGATAAATATGGCGGGCGAACACTCGCCATTGTTGGATTGGCGCTTCTAACGGTAACAAGTTATTTACTCAGCCATTTAACAATGGAGACTACGTATACTTATCTTGTAGTACTCTACTCTATTCGGATGCTGGGCATGTCGATGGTCATGATGCCCGTATCCACAAACGGCTTGAACCAGTTGCCTAAGCGCTATTATCCGCACGGTACGGCCATGAATAATACCATGCAACAAGTGTCAGGAGCGATTGGTACCGCCTTGCTTGTGACCGTCATGTCCAATCAGTCACAGCTCCACGCAGAAGGGCTCGTAAGGGCTAGCAATGGGGGCATGACCGAGGAAGTGCTAATGAAGGCCATGCTGGAAGGAATCAATGATGCTTTCTTTGTTTCAGTATTTATTGCCGGTCTGGGACTAGTGCTTTCCTTTTTTATCAAACGAGCGAAACCGTCTGAAGACCTGCAGGGAAAAGACATACGAGGTGAACAGATGACGCCTAAAGCAGCGAATAGTTAGAAAGGATTGGGGCTTCTTCCGATTATGGAAGAAGCCCATTTTATGTTGAACCTCCTCTATGTTCAAACAAAGTGGAAGGGGTTATTGTGTTCCTAGTAGTTTTCCATCAAAAAAACCTTGATATCGTTGTTAATGAGCTTAAGTTGGCCTTCCGAAGGGAAATGACCCATGTCATAGGTCTTTGCTGTAGCCAAGAAGGGGATGATATCTTTGGCCTTCTGGTTGAGTTCGAGTTCAGGAAAGAAGATATCCTTTTTTCCAGTCACCAGCATTGTTGGGGAGTGAAAATGGGCAAGTTCCGCTTTTTCTGTTAGCTTAGGCATATCTTGCTCTAGTTTAACATGGGAAAAGATTTCTCCAATGATATCCCGGTCCATTTCCTTCATGCTTTTTTGAGACATGGTATCGGCTATTTTTTGAATGGAATGCCTGGAAGATGTTAGCTTGAACCAGAGTAAAGGCAACAGGATTTCCTGAATCATCTTTCGCTTGGACCCTAACCACAGACCGGCAGGACAAACCAAAACCGAGCAAGCAATTCGCTCCGAATGGTAACTAGCCAATCTTAGAATGATCCCTGCCCCATAAGAGGCCCCGATAAATGCACTTTTTTCTAGTTGAAGGTGATCCATCAAATCCGTTATCCATAAAGCATAACTATCATCTTTGGCCGATACTCTGGTTTCTGCACTATAACCGGGATGCCCAATGGTATCGGGTGCATAGATCCGGTATTCTTTTAGCAGAGGGGAGAACCAGGAAAGGGTCATGGGATTGATGCAGTTCCCTCCTTGGAGAATCATCAGAGGTTTCCCGTCTTGGGGTCCCGTTGCTAAAAGATGAGTTTTTCCGAACCTCGTATCTATACGTTTTCTCTCAAATTCAACTTCAAAGGTTTTCAAATAAGACTCATAATAGTTTTGAATGCTGCTTTTTCCTCTCGGATTCTTGTAAATGGTATACGTAGACAAGTTACACCTCATTTCTTGGAAAATCTTGGTCCCCTTGATTGTATCAAAAGCCTTTAGGAAATTCGATACTTTCATCATAAAAGGAGTAAATATGGTGATGTTCATGGGGTATTCTAAAAGAGTCTGTAGTCGAAGAAAGGAGAACCTTTAACCCATGAGACGATTGATGTTTGTCTTTGCCCATCCGGATGATGAAACAATGGCTACTGGAGCTACCATTGCCCACTATTCACAGAATAACGAGATCCACCTGATATGTGCTACTAAAGGGGAAGCGGGCAATACAGGCAAGCCGCCGCAGTGTCATATTGAAGAATTAGCTGTCGTTAGAGAACAGGAGTTGCGAGCTGCAGCCAAGCACCTAGGGATTTCATCCATACACTTTTTAAACTATCAAGACGGTAAACTCAATCAAACCCCTGAAGAGCAACTCGCCCGGGATATCGTAAAAAGTATGGAGCTAATCAACCCCGAAGTAGTCGTCACTTTTGCCCCTCATGGAATCTCAGGTCATAAGGATCACATGGCGATTCAGCGGGCAACGTTCAAAGCAGTTTTGTCTTTACAAGGCTCGTCTGTTAAAAAGCTCTATTACATTACATTGCCGTCGTCTATAATCCATCATAAAACCGCTCGAATTCATACAGATCCGGATGAGACTATTACGACTATCATCGATGCACCAGGTACTCTCCCGAAGCTAGTTAAAGCAATTTTGGAGCATAAAACCCAAAACCAGTCCATCAAGACTTTGTATAGAGGGATTTATGAAGGAGATTATTCTCATGTGAAAACAAAAAATCATTATATCCTAGCATGGCATGCTCCCGATCTGCCTTTATTGCTTCCTGAAACTGATCTTCTAGCGGGTTTGACGTAAGGTTTTCAGGCTTAAATTCGTCTAAAGGGAGGAGAACCCACACAACAGGAGGGAAGAAGATGTATGAGTATAAGTTTGTAGATACTTCATTGGGGGGATTTTTCTCTTCGTCCAAACATCGTGAAGCGATCGAACAGCATGCAAAAGAGGGCTGGCGCTTAGTTCAGGTTTTACCGACTCACTACAACGGTCATGGAAAGCCGACTCAATATGAGATTATCTTTGAGAGGCCTATTAGCGATGCAGGTAAGTAGGCTCATTCGAACTTACCGTTCTTACAGTGATTGAATACGAAGGAAACAGTATGGCTTATCAAGAAACAGAATTACAAGATTATGATGAGTCGGGGCAAAGACCCGTAACCTTGTTACAGTATGACCGTGTCATCCTATTTCGAGTGCAGCTTGAACCGGAGACCTAATACCAAAAAAAGACACCCATCTCCATATCGATGCGGTGTCTCTTTGTTTTATTCGTTATACGCTGGCAGGGTAATTTGAATCCGCGTGCCAACATTTAATTCACTTTCTACATGAATGTTGCCGGAATGACTTTCAATGATTCTTTTGCTCACCATAAAGCCTAATCCCGTTCCTTTTTCTTTGGTTGTATAAAAGGGTTGCCCTAATTTGGAGAGCACTTCATTAGAGATTCCACAACCCTGGTCAGTAAAGCAAATCAACAACTCCTGATTCGAATTGCTGTCAATTACGATCGTAATTTTCCCGCCGTCAGGCATGGCTTCAATCGAATTTTTGATGAAATTAATAAATACTTGCTTGATTTGGTTTTCATCACAATAGAGGTAGGTTTCTTCCGGTTTATATTCCACTTCGAACAGAACATTGTTTAGGGTAGCTTGTGATTCCAACAAGGCCATCACTTGGCCTAATAACACCCGCGCATCCCTTTTTTCATATTTTACCGATTGGGGCTTGGCGAGAATAAGCAATTCACTTAGAATCAGCTCAATTCGATCGATTTCAGAGGACATGATCTCGAAATACTGCTGCTTCTCTCGAACTCCAGATTTCATGAGCTGAATGAATCCTTTAATTGAAGTAATTGGATTCCTAATTTCATGGGCTATACCTGCGGCTAGTTGGCCTGCGATAGATAACTTTCCAGTATTTTGCAAGTGTTCTTGTGCAATTTTCCATTCCGTAATATCCCTTAAGGTAGCTGACCAGCCACTTTGCTTTTCATTGCCATCTAAAATGGGGGATGCGGTTAAAACTACGTTAATAAATTCTCCATCTTTACGTTGGAGTACCGTCTCGATACCTGTCACAGATTGGCCATTTGCCACTTGGTAACCCGTATGACGAATTTCTTCAGCACTCTTGGCAGGGATAAAAGGTAGACGATGCCATTCCATACCAATCAGCCCACCTTTTGGCCATCCCAACACTTCCTCGCATGCTTCATTTGCTTGATGTACGATGAAATGTTTATCAAAGATTAAGATCGGATCCACATTATTTTTAATAAAAGATTCGAGCTGAATCGTTTTCGCTTTCAAATCTTGTTCGGCTCGCTTTTTCGCTGTAACATCACGGCATATCCCCGTGATTCCCATGATATTGCCCTTACGATCCCGAAGAGGGGATAAAGTGGCCTCTACATTCAAAAGTAGCCCATCCTTTCGCTGACGGACCGTCTCAAATCCCACAATGGTCTCACCCTTCTTAATGCGAAGATGAATTTCATGCATATAATCTTTAAGGGAAGGGGGGATCATGGGCAGTTTTTTTCCTTCCACCTCATCAGCGGACCAGCCGAATAAGGTTTCAAAAGCCGGATTTACCTCTAATATGGTATCGTCTGCATCAATCAACCAAATGGCATCTGCATTGTTTTCGATAAAGGATTGCAATTGCTCCGTTTTTGCTTGAAGCTCCTGTTCTGCACGCTTTTTTGCTGTCACATCACGGCAAATGCCCGTAATGCCTATAATTTTGCCCGATCGATCCCGAAGAGGGGATAGTGTAGCTTCTACGTCAAGCAGATATCCATCTTTATGCTGCCGAATAGTCTCTAGACCGACTACTGTTTTCCCATCTTTAATCTCCTCGTGCATTTCATCCATTGCCCCCCTAAGGAACCGAGGAATAATCGGCAGCTTTTTCCCTCGTACCTCTTCAGTGGACCACCCAAACAGAGTTTCAAATGCCGGATTAACTTCTATGACCCGATCCTCTGCATCAATAATCCACATGGCATCTGCATTATGCTTAATAAAGGATTCTAACTGCTCCGTTTTCGCTTTTAGATCCTGCTCTGCTAACAGACTTTCAGTCAAGTCCTTTATTTGTGCGATAAAAAATAAGGGCTTTTTTGCTTCCGTCCTCATAATCGAGATTGTAAGGGAAACACATACAGAGCCCCCGTTTCTGTGAATATATCGTTTTTCCATTTGATAGCTTTCGAGATTTCCTTTAAGGAATTGGATAAGAACATCAACTCCCTTATCAAGATCATCGGGGTGTGTGATGCCCTGAAAATTCATGTTTAAAAATTCTGCTTCCGAATAACCGAGTATTTGACAAAGAGATGCGTTGACATGCAACCATCTGCCCTCAAGTGATACTATGGCCATGCCAATCGGAGCATGCTTGAAAGTTTCAGAGAATAAATCTAACTGAGAAACATCAGGAATATTTGTCATACTTCCTCCAATCCATATTCACTTTATTAGAAAGTTAGACAACAATTACAATATCCCTTTATTTATATGCTCAATAATTTTAAATAAGATTGAACGGATGTATAAATGTAAGGTCAAAGGACTTAATATAATGGAAAAATGAGGGAGTAATAACAAGTATTCACTGAAATCAATTGTGAGTCCAAATGGAGATATCATACGGGCTGTATGATTCACTCATTTCAAGCGCGAGTCCAAATGGAGGAATCATACGAGCCCTATGATTCACTCATATCGATAGCAAGCCCGAATGGAGGTATCATACGAGCCCTATGACTCACTGAAACCGATCACCAGTCAAAATGGAGGTATCATAGACGCCCTATGATTTACTGAAATCAGCCGCGAGTCCAATTGGAGGCATCATACGAGGCCTATGATTCACTGTAATCAATCGCGAGCCCAAATGGAGGCATCATATACGCCCTATGACTCACTCAAATCGACCGCGAGCCCTTGATCGTATCATCATACCTCACAAATTCGCCACCCAAGACCGCCCCAACTTAGTCTTACCTTACATAGTAAGAAGATTTACCGTGCCCCATCAATTTAAAGTTACTCGACAATACCTCCCAGATGACTCTTTTTGTTTTGATTATGCCACACCATTCATGAATACCATTCGTAGTTATCTTTCGATCTGGAAAGAGCATCTTAAATTCCTCTACATTACGCAAAACAGCAGATTCATAATCCTCCCGAGTCCCACAACTGTTACAAATCAATGTCGTTTTTCTAAAACTAGTATATAGTTTATGGCACGATAGACAGCTTATCCCTTTCTTAAGTTCGCTAAAATGGTATTCTGGCAACCTAGCATTTGGGTATTCTTTCAAGTGAAGAGATACTAACTGTTCTGCAAATTTAAAGTGGATATCAGCTAATTTTGAAGGAGATCGTTTTATTTTGCCTATAAAACGATTCAGTTGAGTGGGGAAGATGAGCGGGAGATTAGCAGTGGCTTGGTAGAGGTGGAATTCAGGGTTGATAAAGATAACGTAGGATTCGATGGAGAAGTTATATCCTAGTTCTTGCTGTAGCCGCCTGAATAAAGATTCGTTTCGTTGCAGCTGGAGCAGGGGGCTTTTGATTTCGCTTTTTGAGAGCGTGAGCCACTTTTCGGATTCGATCAAGTAGTCACCTTCAAAATTCTTTACTTCAAAGAGATATATCTTTTCCGAAGTAATTAGCAAGGAGTCAATCTGAAACTTTGTATTATTGTGTTCCAATAATAAATCATGCAGAACCAGCCTAGTGTTTGAGAGGGGCTCTAGCCATTCGTCAAATTTCTGTTCTCCTATAAAGCCCTTGACAAGTTGAGAATAATGGTTGACTTCTTTTGACGGCCTATCCATACGGACATGTAATGATCTCGAAATCTTTAATTCGAGTGATTCACAACGAGGTTTTACGATCAATACCATTTCTCCTTTCTGACTATTTGACTTAATAATAGTACCTGCAGGGTTGCCTTGTCCACCTATAAACGAAAAAGAGAAGGAACCCCCATTCATAAAAAAGGCCCCTCCCGATTACTATCCCGCCTGTACCCCTTGGGCTTGTTTTTGGGAAGGAGAGGTGGACGCCAAAAAACCTACCACAATCCCCAACATAGAGATAACCCCAAGACATAAAAACAACCACGTAAAACCAAACATAAGACTCACCATCACCGAGGCTATCATTCCCCCAATATAACGAAAAGTGGAGTAGATGCCTGAGGCTACTCCTGAGACGGAACGCGGGACCGAGTGCAAGGAGGCGCCTTGCATCGCCGAGAGACCAAGGCCTGCGCCTATTCCACCGAGCAGAAGAACCAACATAATATAAGGTGCAATAGAGAGCCAAAAGAAGGTAAGATATCCGCCTGTTGCAAGAACGGAGACGCCAAAAGAGAGCATGATCACCCTACGTGTTCCCCATTTTGCAAGCCAATGCCCCCCTAACCACGCAGACACCGACATGGAAAGAGAAAAACCGAATAGCAGAATCCCTACTTCGGTAAGGGTGTACCCAAAAGTTCCTTCCAGTATGATTGGCATGACCAGGATAGTGCTATACATGAAGGCATTGTTGAGTAAGATGGAAAGATTCGCACAGGTAAATCCTCGATTTCGGAAGAGGGCAAAATCAATTAACGGATATGAGCATCTTTGTTCTTGCCAAATAAACAAGAAGATGGAGACCATTAAACAAGCAATGGTCCAAAACTTCGCATATTCTGGATGCGTAACTAGGAGAACCAGTATGACTAAAGAGCTCCCTAGGAACAAGGATCCCCAGGTATCTAGTTGGGTTTTCTCCTGGTTTTCTAACTTAGGTAAAAGAATAAAGCATCCGATCAGACAAAGCAGGGCAAAAGGTACGTTGCCCCAAAAGATAGAGGTCCATCCCCACCAGCTAATCAATATCGCTCCCAATAACGGACCAATCGCCGCTCCGATTCCCATGCAAAAACCGAATAATCCAAGAGTCTTAGGCAATCGCTCCCTTGGAATAACATGACGCAAAATGGCGGTTGCATTGGGTGCACATAGAGCTCCGCCCATGCCTTGCAAACCACGAAATAAAATGAGCCAAATTAGGCTATCGCTCAGGATACACAACACGGATGAAATCATAAACAGACTGATCCCCATAAGGAACATGCGGCGATATCCATACATATCCCCCAGTTTACCAGCCATAGGCTGCGTAACCGTCATGATGATTAAATACACCGTGATGACCCATGAAGCCTGCGCCATCGTGGCGTTTAATTCGCTAGCAATAATTGGCAGACCGACGGCGATCATCGTGGAGTTGAGAGGGACTAAGAAGGTGCCTGCCAGAATAAATAGCAGGCACCCGTTCACCTTATGATTTTCCAAAATAGACCACACCGTTCGTACCGTCTACCGTTACGAGATCTCCGTCTTTGAGGAGAGAGGTACTGACCTTGCTGCCCACAACAGCTGGAATCCGATACTCGCGGGCTACAGTTGCTGCATGCGAAAGGATACCTCCCGCATCCGTGATGATGGCACCCGCAATCGAGAATAGAACCGTCCAAGGAGGCGTGGTGGTTTTGCAGACCAAGATATCCCCTTGCTTCACCTTATCAAATTCCTCGGGCCCCTTAACCACTTTGACAACGCCTTTAACCGTCCCTTGAGAGGCTCCATATCCGGTAAAAGATTGCTTTTCTTCGCTAACATCTGGGGCTCGTGTACCAAATACGCGAGACAACACCGGATCATTTTCCATTCCTGCTGGAGGTTCTCCATAATACGGAGGGACCTTCTTTTTTTTATTTTCTTCGTGTATCGCCTTTCGCTGTTCCACAAGTTCAATGCAGGGGAAAGGGGCTTCCAACGCTAGAAGGAGCTCATCATAATAGAGGAAGAAGATATCACCGGGATCCGAGATCACCGTTTCCTCAACCAGTAGTTTGCCTACCTCCAGCAAAAATAGACGAGACTTAGCCGGCAGCATGGCATCAATATAAAAATGATGATCCTCATCTAAACCCCAGCTATCTAATGCCCACTGATAAATCTGGGCAAAGACCGCTTTTCCTTCGCTTTCCGGTAGGTTGGATAGAGCCTGTTTCCATTTGGCCTCTCGTTCCGCAATAACCCTCTCAAACTCGGCTTGGAAGTCGTAATCCTTCTGGAGATACTCAGAGAGTGTCGTAAGAACATCCTTCGGATTCTCAAGCCAAGTCTCATCCAAAAATTCATGGGAATTTGCTGTACGATATCCATACACTTCTAGGAATAAGTCCAATTTAGCCAAAAACGCTTGCCCTGCCTCGCTTCCATTCAATACCGTCATCCATCGGTTAGTTGGGGTCTCGATTAATTGAGCTGTTAATTCAGGGGAGGACTTCAGATGTTCAGCCAGCGTCCACATTTCACGGTCAGTCTCTAAGGTCTTATTCATGACACCAGTGAGCCAATCGTAGACAACCGTTGTGTTAGCCTCACCTGAAATCTGCCCATAGAGGGTTTCTAAGGCCATGCATAGGGAGGCTCGGGGACCGACAATCTCAAAATGCAGCTCCCAGGCTCTCTCGTAGAAAGCATGGAGCTCTTTCACCTTTTCTAGGGATTTTTCTATAGAAAGGGGACTCCTGCGGGCTTTGTCTAACTTCTGGTAAAACGGAAGAAACTCTTGATCCACATACTGGAACAAAATATCATTCATGATCGGCAATCGTTGCTGGGCGATCTGCTGGTGTTCGGCAATCCTAGACTCTACATCTCCAGGGTAAGGAGGAGTAGCTTGATAAGCCCGACCGTCTGAGTACTTCATTAAGAACTGAGTATAGGGCATTTTCATGTTATCAAATGCCTTTTTCGTGCCATGCGTCATCGCAGGCAGCATAAAAGAGGCAAAAAGAGGACTGATGACATGGGCAAGATGAACATCATCCTGCACCCAGAAGCCTTCCTGCTTATCCGCTTCGCTCAGGAAGAGCTTTTTTTGAAAGTTAGTGAGAAGAGCCATGCATCATTCTCCTTTTTAAGTAGTAATCGGACGAACTTGCAAGATGAAGAGTTTTCCAGCGCAAAGGGCAAACTCGATATCGACCGGCCCTTCATAGTAGGACTCGACTCGAAGGGTCTCTTGAATAAGCATTTGAACCTGGCCATCTGTAAGGCAAAGACAGGATTGCTCCTGTGGTGTAGTGGGGAGGGTCTGCGTCCCTGTC
>JBEQAI010000081.1:0-11102 GCA_041640415.1 Ammoniphilus sp.
ACATTATAGCGGACGGGATCATGTCCCACGGGCAGGTACGTTCGACCCGGCCACCCTTTATCCTCTAACCAAAAAAATAAAGGATCAACCACTAAAAGTTGGTTGATCCCATAATACGAAGGGCAGGATAGCGCAATATCAATCAATCAAAGAGAAAACTAGCAGATGTAATATGCTATAATAGGATTAGGTAAAATTTGTATCTCTGAATAAAATGATGAGGTGATTAATGTTGGCACTCCAATTGAGCAAAACCTTTGTTAACCTGCCGGTCAAAGATTTGAAGAAAACAATGGACTTCTTCTCGCAAGTCGGTTTTGAGTTCAACTTGCAGTTCACTGACGATAAAGCTGCTTGTATGGTCATCAACGAGAATACATTTGCGATGCTGCTGGTGGAATCATTTTTCCAGACCTTCACAAAAAAAGAACTTGTAGATGCGACAAAAAGCACAGAAGTGCTCGTAGCCCTGTCCGCCGATAGTCGGTCGCAGGTAGATGAGATCGTAAACAAAGCGCTTTCTGCCGGTGGTAGCCCGGCGAACGATCCGCAGGACCATGGGTTTATGTACGGTTGGAGCTTCCAGGACATTAACGGCCACATCTGGGAAGTTTTCCATATGGATGAAACTGCTACCCAGCAAACATAACCTGTGAACTATCAACTGCTGTCGGTTTTTTCCGACGGCTGTTTTTTTCTCGACCGATAAAGAATTTCACTTTAGGTCAGCCCTGTTGAGTTATCGGGTAGTTGAATAAAAGCTGGTGTATTATTTATTATGGATAAACAGTGAAAAGGAGAGTGGGAATTTGGAATGTGAATCTTCGTTAAAAAAACATTAGCGTGAACTGGAAGAGAAGTTATTAAAACCCAAAATTCGTACATCTTCAGAAGAGCTATCAAAGTTACTCGCAGATGACTTTTTTGAATTCGGAAGTTCAGGTAATGTATGGTACAAAAGAGAAGTGATTGAACATGGGTTTGGTGTGGTCAAAATGAAACTAAGTAATTTTGAAATACACCCATTATCTAACGAGACAGTACTAGCTACCTATCGAATATTCAATGAGGATACAATGCAACGTACATTGCGTAGTTCAATATGGAAATTTAGAGAGGGAAGATGGCAAATGTTTTTTCATCAAGGAACAAAAACAAATTCTTCTCTCTAATGCGTTATTAAGTTAGCGAGGATCGATTGTTCAATTATAGCTGCTACGGCAGCTTCTTTTTAATCGTTAAGCTAAGGGAGTAGATGGAACCCGTACTAGAAGTGAAAATCTTCTGTGGGACATTGGCATATTGGTTATTATGAAGGAGACTACTGTATAAAAGCTATTGGGTTGGAAAATCAGAAAGGTACTCGGGACGTATATTTCAACGAATTAGATGATAATCACGTTCGAAAGCTGTTGGGGTCAGGTTATGAAATAGATAAAGTATTTGGTACGAAAAAAAGACTTGGCCATTATGCAAGACCGAATTTTTCCTATCTCTTTTCGGGAACAACAAGTACGAACCCTCAGATGTTATTATTCGGAATGATAATTTTGATTGCTGGTTTAAATGCTGGAAAAATTGGATTGGACCGTTGGATTATTCCATTTATAAATAAACAGATACTAAAAAAAGAGGAGCAAGATAACTTGCCCCAAAGCGCTTAATGGATAAAAAATACTCATTACTTAAATCCTACTACAAAACAAATAAAACTACCAAAATAAAACTTTATCCACCCTATGTTTGGTTTTATTTTGTTTAACGGAGATCGTTGCTTTTCTTCGTGTTAGGGCATTAAAAGCCGGTTCTAAAGACCGGCTTCAATCCTTTTCTTAAGCAAATTTCTTTTCATCAGCGTCCTCATCCGTTAATACTTGCTTCTGGTTGGAGAAATCTAGCAATGAAACAACAATAATGATGATAAAACTAGTAGCCATACCGTAAAGGATAGGATTAGTAGAAGTAATGCCTTCTATGGCTAACCCAGCTAAAACAACGACGGTACTGCTGATAATGGAATAAAAAGCGGCTTTCGCTGTAGCTCGTTTCCAAAAGAAGCCCAATACGATGGGGAAGAAAACCGCACCGGATAAAACAGCATACGCGACGTCAAGAGCCACGAGAACATCTTGAATCCATAAAGCAAAAATAATCGTAAGAGTCCCGATAAGGAAGGTAATGATGCGTGACACTTTTAAAAATTGTTGTTCGCTGATGTTGGGCATGAAGAATGGCTTAATAATATCATTTGAAATCAGTGTCGACGAAGCGAGTAAAGTTCCAGAGTAAGTTGACATAAGAGCGGATACTACGGCTGCGAGTACTAGACCTAATATCCCATTTGGCAAGATGGTTATCGCCATGGTGGCAAATGTATTTTGAGTTGAATCAAGGTTGGGAATGACAATGAACGCACACATACCGATGATTGCAACCACCATCGCATAGAGCAAACTATAGATTCCGGCATAAATAGTCCCTTGGCGAGCGATCTTAATCGTTTTTGCGGTAAATATTCTTTGCCAGATATCTTGAGCAACAACCATGCCTAAACCAAACAGCAGGAGGTACTGAAAAATTCGATCTCCACCAATGCTGGCAAAGTTGAGGTAAGATTCAGGCAATTGAGTTTGTAGCGCTTCAAAGCCGCCTGCTTTCCAAACACTCATCGGGAACATGATAAAGAATATGCCAATCGTCATAACCACGAATTGAATGATGTCCGTCATTGTTACTGACCACATTCCGCCAAGCATGGTGTAGAATAAAACAATTCCCCCACCCATCAGCATGGATAAAGTAAGGTTCCACTCGAGGAGCACATTAAGAATGGTTCCGATTCCAATAATCTGAGTCACAGCAACCATCATCGCATAGATAGCTGCAACGATAGCGCTGATGAGCCCGGTTTGCTTGTTAAATCGCACCTCAAGCATTTGACTAATGGTCAAAACATTTAAACCCGCAATCTTTTTAGCGAGAAAAATGCCTAGAGTAGCAATCCCTATTCCTAGCATGGAAACCAACCAGATCCCCGATATTCCATATTCGTATCCCAGTCTGGCCGTTCCAATCGTGGAAGCGCCACCAAGGATAACAGCAGCTAAACAACCAAGATACATGAACATCCCTAGGTTTCTTCCTGCTACCATATACTCCTCAGAGGTGGTCGCTTTTTTTGACCCTAGATACCCCACGAAGACAATAATTCCAAAATATACCAGCATAATGATTACATCTAAGAAACTCATACATTTCCCCTCCTTTAATCCGCTTACTCCCCCTCAAAAAAAAGGGGGAATGGTAAGCTGTTGATCTTAATTCACGTTAGATAACGAAGCTTGCTAGAGCTTTGCTTCCTGAATCTTGCGCTTCTTGAGTGCAACTAAGGAAATCATTTCAAAAGCTACCGCAGAGGCAGCGGCAGCTGTTATTTCCCCGCTGTCATAGGCTGGCAACACCTCGACTAAGTCAAATCCCAAAATGTCTAATCCATCAAGACCGCGGACGAGATCAAGGGCATCTGCGCTAGTGGGCCCACCCACTTCAGGGGTACCCGTACCTGGGGCATAAGCGGGGTCAAGGAAGTCAATATCAAAAGAAACGAAAACGGGACGCCCTGCCACGCGCTTATGAATTCGATTTAATACTTCGGAATAGCCAATCTTTCGGATTTCTTTCATGGGAATCACTTCAAATCCAAGATGGCGGGCATCTTCTATGCACTCCGGGCCATATAGTGGTCCTCGCATCCCCACCTGGATGGAATGGTTCACATCTAACAGACCTTCTTCTACAGCACGCCGGAAGGGGGTACCATGCATATATTTCTCGCCGTAATAATTGTCCCACGTGTCACTATGAGAATCAAAATGAACAAGCGCAACAGGGCCATATTGTTTAGCAAAGGCTCGTAAGTTTCCTAGAGAGATGGAATGATCTCCTCCTAGAATGATGGGAATGATGGACTTCTCCAGAATCGGAGCCAGACCCTTTACCATATTGTCATAGGTTCTGTGAATATTGCCAGGTATAACGTCAATGTCGCCATAATCTACACCTGAGCAGTAATCAAAGATATTGATGTTCTGATCGGGATTGAACGGACGAAGCAAAACGGATGAGTTACGAATATGCTGCGGACCATATCGTGCACCCGTTCGATTCGACACAGCGGTATCGAAGGGTACCCCTACAATGACGAAATCGACATTGTCTGTTGTCTGGATATGCTCTAGCCTCATAAATGTGCGGATGCCACAGAATCGGGGGGATAATGAAGAATCTTTGGGTTGATGCATCGTAGTACCTCCTGTTGATGATAATCACTCACTTTTAGATAAAGCAATTACCATGCCAAGCTTCAGGTAGGAAATAAGAGGATTTTGATTACTTTTTGGATCAAAACACTAAAAAAGCGATTCATAAATGAATCGCGATTCGTCTATGAATCAATTTGATATTGTTTAAGCTTCCGAACCACGGAAGGTTGACTGATTCCTAAATACGTCGCCATCTCTCTTGTTGTTTTGCAATGCCGATAAGCACGACGCAGCCATTTTTTTTCTACTTCTTCAATAGCCTCTTGGAGAGTGGGGGTGTGATCCATCCATTGCTCTGTTTCGTCATCCGTACTCCGATTTTCCAATTCGTTTACTGGGTATGGAAGATGTTTGAGTTCGATTAGACCATCCGTGATTAAAACAAGTCTTTCCATCAAATTCTCAAGTTCTCTTACATTGCCTGGCCATGAGTAGTGTAATAGCGCATTATAGGCATTAGGGTCTAGCTTGCAGTTTTTTCCGTATTTCTCGTTATACTTCTTTAAGTTTTCCTGAAGAAGGAGCTTGACATCCTCTAACCTTTCGCGAAGCGGTGGAATGCCGATAGGGATGACATGGAGCCGAAAGTATAGGTCTTCACGAAAGCTTCCTTTGCTCACCATTTCTTTCAGATCCTTATTCGTTGCTGCGATGATGCGGAAGTTAACAGGGCTGAGTTTGGTACCTCCGACGCGTGTCAGCACTTTTTCTTCGAGTACTTTTAACAGCTTCACTTGCATGGTCATGGGGATTTCTCCAACTTCATCGAGAAACAGGGTACCGTTATGGGCAAGTTCAATCATCCCGGGCTTTCCCTTATGATGAGCACCCGTGAAGGAACCGGAGGCATAGCCAAACATCTCTGATTCAAACAGTGTTTCAGGAATCGCCCCGCAATTCACTTCAATAAATGGGCCATGGCTTCGTTCGCTTTTTTTATGAATTTCCCGAGCAAACCTACTTTTTCCTACGCCTGTTTCTCCAAGCATTAGAACGGATGCATCTGACTTGGATACCCGATGGATCAGATCCCAAACATGATTCATCGTACTGCTCTGAAAAATCACTCCATCTGTTTGGGTTTCTCGTTCCCGTACTTCCTCAATTTCTGTTTCATAACGTTGCATAAGAAGCTGAAGTTCCTCGTATTTGTCTTTAAGCTGTTGAATTTCAGTTAGATCATGCGAAAAACTAATGACACGAATAAAAGACCCGTTACTATCAAAGACGGGAATCCCTGTAGCCATGACGAACCTTCCTGTTTTTGTTTTTTGCATGACTTGCGCTTGTTTTTTCTCTTTTAGGACCTTCACCGTTACAGAAGGAGAGAATATCCCCTGCCGTTCTAACTCATAGACCGATTTGCCAAGGAGAGAATCGGTGTCACTTCCGTAGATCGATATACAAGAGGGACTGGCACGTAAGATAATGCCTTCATTATTAGTGATCACGATATTGTCATTGGAAGCTTCCAAGATCGCTTTCAATTCTACTTCAATTAAATGATTCAAAAACAATCCCCCGCAATCGAATGGATTTCATCTTTTGGTATTATACCGCAGTTGGTGGGTAATTGCTTTGACTCTAAAAATGGGGGGCACTATACTTATCTTCCAGATCTGGTGCCGTTTCTTTTACACACCATTCCCCATGAGAAATTTCTTCAGCTTATAATTTAAATTCTGGCGAGAAATGCCGAGCTGTTCACTGGCTTTTGTCACATTTCCTCGGGCTTCTTGTAGGGCCCTCTCAATAATTAGGCGCTCAAGGTTTTCTAGTTGTTCAGGCAAGGTTTGTTTGGAACCCACGTCCTCCAATCGTGGCGTTGGTGCGGTATGTTGAAGCATTTTCGCTTTGAAGCTGGGCGGGAGATGATCATAGCCAATTTTGCGCTCATCATACACGAGGTTTAAACAACCCTCAATGACATGCTCTAACTGTCGGACATTGCCCGGCCAAGAATAATCGAGTAAAAATTGAAACACATCGCTCTCCAATCCTTCGACGGTGACATCCAAGGAGGGAGCATGCTTGGCCAGAAAGTGCTCGATGAGGATGGGAATGTCATCCTTTCGATTGCGGAGTGGGGGGATGACGAGGTTCACGACCCCCAACCGGTAATACAGATCCTCGCGAAGGCGTCCCCGATGGATAGCATCTAAAGGATCTTCATTCATCGTGGCGATCACCCGAACATCGATGTCCATGATTTTGGAAGAACCTAAACGCTGAATTCTTCGTTCCTGCAGCACACGGAGAAGCTTAGCCTGCAGATCTGTTCCCATTGAGTTGATTTCATCTAAAAGTAGGGTCCCTCCATGCGCCTGTTCAAACAAGCCGGCGCGATCGACAGCTCCCGTAAAGCTGCCCACCGAGGTCCCAAACAATAATCCTTCCAAAAGAGCTTCGGGGAGAGCGGCGCAGTTCTGAGCGATAAAAGGCTTGTTTCTTCTCGGGCTCTCATTATGAATACTTTGGGCAAACAGCTCTTTTCCAGTCCCAGTTTCCCCTACAATTAGTATATTTGAGGCGGAGCGGGCGGATCTCCGGGCTTGTTCGACGGTTTGTCTCATTTCCCGGCTGGAGTACTGGATGCTCTCGAATTGGAAGCGGGTATTGTTTTTGCCTGAGGAATGGGAAGGAAGCAGTTCTGTTTGTCCTTTCGACGTTTCTTTTTGCAGCTGGATAATCGTCTCCGTTAATTGCTTTTGCTCGGAAATATCTTTAAGAATCTCAATGGCTCCAACGGTTTTCGAATCTAGGGAGAGGGGGAGGGTCCTGCTCAATGTCTTAACAGACTTCCCACTGGTGGTAAAGTGTGTTTCTCGCTGATTCAGTGTTCGCCCGGTGCGCAGGGCGGTTAGTAGGGTACTATTGGATGGGTCCACATTCCAAACTTCCTCGATCCGCTTAGTTCTCACGGCCTCGGGTTCTAGCATATCCACTTCGCCCATTTTCCGATTGTAGAACAGAACCTTTCCATGAGCATCTGCGACACAGATACCCTCCTCTAACTGATCGAGGATTAAATCAAACATCTGCCGCTGTTCATTCATCTCCATTAGTTGATGCTGAAGCTGAGAGATTTGACTCATATTTTTAAAGACCAGAAGGTATTGATCTTGGCCTTCATAATAAGATAGATTCCCAACTAGTTGCTGCGTGCCAATCGAAACTGAGATTCCCGTTAAGTTTTTCTTCTTTAAAAGACTTCGCCTTAATTCCTCGGATGGAATCAACTCCAATACAGACACCCCTGCCAAGGAGTGCGGACTGCCTGAAAATAAGCGACTAGCCGGACGGTTGAGGGATAGAATGATTCCTTCCTGATTCAGGAGAAAAAGACTATCAAACATGGAGTTCCATGTTTCTTGCAAGCAGAGAATAGAGTCCATACATCACCTTCACGCAAAATATTTTTCGTATTCTATGGTTCCACATCCAAATCATACCAAACCTACCCATCTCTTTGGAATGTTTTTTGTCAATTTTTAATACTGAAAAATATTTTGCTGAAAAAACCTGGTCGATCGCAAAAAAATTTTCTATTTTCGATCCTGCCACAGGCGGAATTATCAGAATGATCTAACCTCTCAGTGCTGGCATAAGTCTTGCAGATATGACTAGCAAAGACAAAAGGAGGTAAAAGATGTCAAATCTCAGCAAAGTGTCCTTAGCCCATTGTCAGGCCATTGATGTTCATGCCCATCCCTACAAGTCTTATGCCCAACCCTTTACAGCAGAGGAATTCGTGCGGAAGCTTTCTCTTGCCGTTATTCCCCACGATATCGCTAAAACTTATATTCCAACACCCAATCAGCCGTTTCCAGGAAGTAATATGTGGGTTCAAATTCTGATCCAGCGGTTAGCACGTTATTTCGACTGTAAACCTCAGATTGAAGAAGTGGTTGCCCAGCGCAATGCTCTAGCTGGCGATTATACGTCCTATACCCGCGAGCTCTTTCAGGATGCCAAGCTCACGGGGATTGTAGCTGATTTTGGCTATCCCACTCCCATGCTCAATAAAAAAGAGTATGCCGAGCTCTGTGGAGCCCGACTTTGGGAGGTATACCGAATCGAACCGGTAATGGTGCGATTGCGCCCAACTTGTGCTTCCTTCGGTGAATTCCAGGAGCAGTACCGGGCAGACGTGGCGCAAGCCCTGCAAAGAGAAGGCGTGCTTGGCTTAAAGTCAATTATCGCCTATCGCAGCGGGCTGGAGATTGGTCCGATGAACGAGGCGGCGGCAGCCGAACAATACGCGGAATTCCAACTCCATCAACGGGCAAAAGCGAAGGAGCTGCGGGACTTCTGTCTGCACATTGCCTTGGAGGAGTGTACAAAAGCAGGGAAGGTGATGCATATTCACACGGGAATCGGGGATGGGGACGTGATTTTGCCGAAAGCCAGTCCGAGCTTCCTCTTAGATCTGTTGCGTGATCCCAAATACCAAGAAACCAAGGTGCATCTGGTTCACGGGGGCTATCCGTGGGTGGAAGAAGCCGCCTTTATCGTGAGTATACTGCCGAATGTCTACATGGACATCTCTCTACAAAATCCGTTTAGCGGACATGGGGTAGAGCGAATTCTATCGCAAGTGTTTGAATTTGCTCCTTTCGATAAGGTCTTGTATGGATCGGATGCCTTTACGTTGCCGGAGATGAATTGGTTAGGGGTCCATCTGTTTAAGGAGTGTTTTGAACGGGTCTTAACCTCGTGGATCGACCGAGATTATATGGATGCCGCGATGGCTCAAGCGATCGGAGAAATGGTGCTCTATCGAAACTTTGAAAATGTTTATCAAAACCAATTGAAGGAGGCCTGTGTATGAGCCAAGCAACGGCGCTGGAGCTAGCACCGGAAAAGAAATTAGGATACTGGCACATTTGGGCTCTGGGGGTAGGGGCCG
Organism: Ammoniphilus sp.; assembly: GCA_041640415.1. Lineage (GTDB taxonomy): Bacteria > Bacillota > Bacilli > Aneurinibacillales > RAOX-1 > YIM-78166. The sequence goes on from JBEQAI010000081.1 coordinate 9,232, forward strand.
TGATTGGAGACGGGATTTTCCTTCTCATGGGGGAAGGGATTGCGTTAGCAGGCCCCGGTGCGATCACATCCTACTTGATCGCGGGTCTTTCCCAGCTGTTTCTGATGATTGCTTTAAGTGAATTAGCGGTGGGGATGCCGAACTCCGGCGCAATGTCGCTGTGGGTGGAACGGTTTATGGGGAAGTGGTGGGGCTTCTTGGCCGGCTTCACGTTTGCCATTGGCTGGGTCATTGCAGGCGGAAGCGTTGGGTTAGCCTTAGGTCAAATTACCATGTGGTTCTTTCCTCAGCTAGAAGGCTCGTTTTGGTCCATCTTTTTTGCCATCTTCTTTATCTCCGTCTTTGCACTATTAAATATTCTCGGCACGCAAGTGGCAGCGAAAACACAGCTCGGTCTGGTCCTCATCATGACAGGGGTGATGGCTTTATTTTCCCTCATTGGGTTAAAGGACATTAACGTGGAGCATTTTACTCCCTTCCTACCGAATGGCATCGATGGCTTCTGGGCGGCCGTTCCCCTTGGCACCTACGCCTATCTTGGGGCGGTGACCTTGGCGACGGCTGGGGGAGAGTGTCGCAACCCTCGTGACCTGCCTAAAGCGCTGATCTGGTCGAGCATCACCTTTATTGGTTTGTATACCTGCGCCCAAATCGTGCTGCAAGGCCTCATTCCATGGGATCAGATCTCGATGAATCAATCTCCGTTTACCACAGCAGCCGAGCAGGTTTTTGGATTCGCCGGTGCCTTCATTATGAACATGACGGCTTGGATTGCGGCGGCAACCTGTATCTTAATGGGAACTTTATTTTCCGCTTCGCGCATCTTTTATGCGCAAGCCAGCAGGGGTTATCTCCCCGCCTTTTTCGCTTATATTCATCCAAAAACGGGAACCCCTGTCTATGGCATTGCCACCGTGTGGGCGGCCTCAGTCGGGCTTGTGCTGTTAGGGGCGGTGAATCCGGATCTGTTGTATGTTGAACTTTCGACTCAGTTGGTTCTCGCTTGGATGGTGTCTTGGACGCTTGCCCTGATCGCCGCTATTCTTTACCGCAAAAATAGCCTGCAGGAAGTCAAGCAATTGTCCTGGAAACAACCCCTCTATCCTTTGTTCCCGATTCTGGGGTTGATCGGGATTGGGATCGTTTGTTACGGAACCTTTGTCGGTTCACCGATGACCCTTGTGCGCGGCGCCATTTGGATGGGCATTCTTTACGTACTGTTTAAGGTCTTCCATAAAGTTCAGTCGCCGGATCAATCCAAATCTCAAGCAATGTAAGGAGAATAATCGTGATTACCATAAAAGACATCGAACTCAGCCCGGATCTGGAGGCGCAGCTCCTCTGGATTCGGCATCAGCTTCATCAGCATCCGGAGTTATCTTTTCAAGAATTTCAAACATCTAAGCGAATCGCCACTTGTCTAGACGAGTGGGGAATCGGTTATCGAAGAGTCGGAGAGACGGGCATTGTCGTGGATCTGGTGGGAGAAAAGGGAGAAGGACCGCACATCGGGCTTAGGGCTGATATCGATGCGCTGCCCATTCAAGAACAAACCGGTTTGCCCTATGCCTCCCAATCCCCAGGCGTCATGCATGCCTGCGGACATGATGGGCACACCACTATACTGCTAGGAGCGACTTTTCTGCTCAACCAGTTGAAGAATCGTTTTGCAGGGCGAGTGCGCTGCTTGTTCCAGCCTGGGGAAGAAGCGGACGGAGCGGCTCTACATATGATCAGCCAGGGGGTGCTTGAGCAACCCCCGGTTGACCATATGCTTGCCCTTCATTTATGGCCTCATTTACCTCATGGGACAATCGGGGTGAAGACAGGACCCGTTACGGCTTCGTGTGACGATTTCGTGATAGAGATTG
>JBEQAI010000082.1:0-11027 GCA_041640415.1 Ammoniphilus sp.
TCTAACAGGTGATATGGGATGGACTTATGAAGGGTTACAGACATCATCTTCATCTACTCCTTTCAAGAATGGATTAATTTGTTGGTTTAAATATAAAGCATGGCAAGGAAGGATGCATGGGTTTTGGTACATTATCTTACATTGAGTTTTGAGGGAATTAGTGTTTGGTGAGAGATTACTTCACATGTCAAAGATAGAGCATTTTCATCAAAGGATTCGACACAGTCCGAAGTCGAATGTTTAGAGGAGGAAGATTCTAACCAAAGGAGGAATCGGTACGATGAAACGCGTGGTGTTAACAGATGAACTTCTAGATCAATGGGCTTCGTATTATAACGATCACTCTGTTCGGAATAGCTCAAAGGGGATTACCTTTGAACAATTTATTGAAAGAGAGTTAGGTCATCTTCGAAAAAGGCTGGCTTGTTTTTAGCATTGACCAAAAAAATGCGTGCTTTCCAGCAGGATTTCCTATATATTGAGGTCATCTAGACTAGACAGACTGGAGAGAAGCATGCATGATTTTCTGGAATGTAGAGAAATTAGCGGGACAGTTGAAACAGGGGGAACTCTCTTCAAAGCAGAAGCTGAGGTATCTCTTAGTGGTATTTGTGTTCCTTGGTATTACCCCTTATGCTTATTTGGGTGAAGCGTACAATGCAGCATATGGATTAGAGGTTCTCGTGGTACTGTTTGCAACGATCTGGGGCATTTTATATTGTCATGAAGCGAATGAAGAAGGAGACGGCAAGGATTTTTTTGAGCGATTTATTTGCATTGGAGTGCCGGTAGGAGTAAGAATCATGGTAATTTCCCTGCCTGCATATCTCATTTTATCTAGTTTATTTGTTTTTTTTACCCCCATTGGGTATGGTGCAGGCTTTCAGTACGATTATGGGGATGTCCTTTTTACGGTCATCATTGAAGTGGTGTTCTATTGGCAAGTAAGGAAGTGGATTCGTCTTATCGCAACTCCTGCTCACATGAATTATGAATAGTCCAAAAGACCAGAGTCCAGTGACTTTGGTCTTTTAACGTGAAAAAGATGGTGGCGTTCGAAGCCAGCCTTTTCGTTTCATCAGGTCTTTTAATCGAATGGCAAAAGACATCTTCATGATTTGATATTTAGCAAACATCATACCTACGTCAGATCGTACCGATTCGGTCAATCCTCTGACTGCAGCGTGGATCCCGATACGTAAATTATACAAAAGTAAGTTGGTTATTTCTTCGTCCGTCATGTGAACTTCTGCAGGAATTTCTTTTAGATTTTCTACAAATGGCTTTTCTGGGGTGGTATCAGGGAGGGGAACCCCTTCTAATTTAAAGAATTCTGTAATTTCGAAGATCATCGGGTTATGCACAGCATTGATGACTTCTTCAAGCATGGCTTTAAGTTCCATGTCCTGAGTGGTATTATAAGCAATCTGATCAATGCGCAAGGTTTGATTGGTGCCAATAAGATAGAACCATAGGTTCATCACCTCGCCTACATTAAGGGGAGATTTTTTTCCGTCCAAAAAAGGGGAAACCGCATCCTTAGCAATTTCAAAAATATTCATTGGCAAGTTTACCCTCCATTATGGGTTGTAGTAAATCGGAACGTTAATCCAACCTCTTTTCTCCATCAGAGGTTTAAAGGTAATGGAGAATTGAATATGCATCATTTGAAATTTAGCAAACAGAAGAGCGATATCCACTCGTACGGCATTGGTTGAAGCCATAGTGGCCGCCTTCATCCTCTCTACTATCCCATAGGCAATAAGATTCGCAATTTCTTCATCGATCAGTTTTATACCTGGATGGACATGTTCAGGCAATCCTGCAATCGGCTTTTCGGGGGTGGCATCAGGCAAGGGGATCCCTTCCTTGCTCATAAATTCCTTAAGTTCTAGGATAATGGGGTTATGAACCTGCACAATCAGATCCTTTAGTTTTGCTTTTAATTCAGGGTCTTCAGTTGTGTTGTAGCAAATTTGGTTTAGGCGATTAATCAGCTCGGTATCATGGAGATAGGACCACAGGTTCATGACTTCACCCACATGTGGAGGAGCTTTCTCTCCATCCATAAGGGGCCCTACAGTATCTTTTAAAATTTCAAACAGCTTCATAGTTGGCACTCCAATAATTAGGATGTTGGTTATAGGATGAACGGATTGATTATTGGCTATACGCGATGGGGTGAATATAGGGGAAAGGAGGAGAATTTCTTACTTAATTCCTGACGTAATCGCTTAAATCAAGGGAAATAACCTAACAAGGGATTTGAAATATTTCCTTTTTTTGGTTTATATTTAAGGTAAGAACTTTCGCTTGCATTAAATAAGAGGGAGGAGGGCGCATGTGATCTATTGGTCATTGCCATTTGTAGTGATCATTAGCCAGTCCCTATATGACCTTGCGAAGTATTATAGCGAAAAAGGAATAGAAGATTTTCCGTTATGGTATAAGATTTATTTTGTGTTAGGAACGGTTCTTATAGTAGGAATACCAAATTTTCTTGTGTATGATGTTTATATGCAATCCAATGTTTCTTTCTGGCGGGTATTTATTCTTGTTCTGTTTTTGAATTCCATCATTTTCTATTGGCTCGTAAGGCTCTTTAGCTCATGTCGAATATCAAGAGATGAATATAACGAAGATTGAATCAAAGGGTACTTAAATGTAGTACCCTTTTTCCAATTGTAGGATCGTCTCTATGCATTCCTTCCCGAAGCTTAGTTCGAGCAGCTCTTGGCTCCAGGTCCATGCCGGCTTGTAACTTTTTAATGAAAAAAATTGAGGGTTTAGCTTGGCTTCCTTTCTTTTCTCGATATTGACGCAAAAAAAGTGCTCGTAATCTTTGCCCCACCGAGAAAAAGACGCCGTTTCCGGGGTAATGGCTGTGATCAAGAGCTTATCGCCGTCTTGGATGATGTCGAGGGGAAAAAGGGAACAGCTAAAGGGCTTAAGAAGCCAAGGGCTGAGTTTGTTCTCCAAGGCATAGCGATGAATACTGCAAAATGACTGATCCCCATGCTTGCCGAGAAAGAAGCAGTCCCCATCGCAGCCTTTGATGGTTGGAGAGAAGGAGTCAGACGAGGCGGTTTCCATATATCCAGTTGCCTGCGCTTCTTTCTGCCGTGTGGGATCTAAATGCTTTTGGATAATAGCTTGTGCATGCGTCTGGAGGCGGTTGAGGTTATCGGCTTCCAGGGAGTAGGGCTGACCGCCTTCACAACAGGTTGTGGAATGGACGAGCTTACAATGGAGGCAATCTAGATTCACGGAAGTGAACAGCACAGGGTCAAAGTGGAAACGGCCGATGGCTTGGATGTTCGCCCGCTTCATGTACTTTTTATAATGGTAAGCCTCTTTCGACGATAAGGCATCGTTTGTACCAAAATAATAAAGGGATGGCATAAAACCTCCGAATGTTTTAAAAGGGTGTCCCGAAAGTCTTAGCTTCTAGGACACCCTCTTCGATTTATTGTAAGTTTTTTTGACAAGATTGACTCTCAAGATATTTATTCCATATATAGTAGAGATATCCAGAACAACCTATTATCTGGGCTCTCCTATCCTATTCAAGCCACTTTCACTGTGAAGGTGGTTTTTTTTTTTACTTTGCGAGGCTGAGAAAAGAACGTTCAACCACTTCAAATTCACCCGTACCTCGGATGAGTTTTTTGGCGTGGGTTGTTTCCGGCTTGAGAACGCGTACCATATATTCAATCGCCACTTCTGGATCTACCGTTTCCCCACAAGTATAGCAATCTAACGCAGCGAACCCGCGCTCAGGGTAAGTATGGATAGAAAGATGGCTCTCGGATAACAAGACTAATATGGTTGCCCCTTGAGGGTCGAATTGTTGGGCCTGCACGGAAAGTACAGTGGCTCCACAGGCTTCGGCTGCTTCAACCATCTGTTTTTGAAGACGCTCTGCGTTATTGATGAGTTGGAAATCTACACCCCAGCAGTCGATTGCTACATGTCTTCCAAAAGTTGAATATTCCATCCCTCTATCTCCTCTCTGATTATCCTTCGTTAACGAATCAAATTTCACAACGTTAGTAACTATAGCATGTTTCGACACGGTCTTCAATCGTAATTTTTGTATAAAATAAACTTCCTGTCGGAGAGGTTCTGTATGAGAAAAAATAAACCCCCAACCGTAGTTGGAGGTATTATTTTTTATATATTTAAAGTGCCTCAAGGACAAATAATTGATGGGACAATTCCTTTAGCTTTTGGTCAATTTCCTGGATAAACTCTCCTTTCAAACGCTGGTCAAGGAGTTGATTGATCTGCAGCTGGGTCCATTCAATTTCGTCCTCTACGGTGCGATCGGCATACATGCGAGTCATTTCACCCAAGGTGTCCTTATACTCATAAATCAGACGGGTCTGCTCGCCACGACATTCCTCAATTCTCGTGACATTGCCATAGGCGTAGCTATATTCCATGTGATAGCCTTCATACATCCTGCGGACCTGTGCATGTCCCTCGAATTGCTGTACAGCAGCACGGAAAGTATTGGCTAGCTTCACGTCCTTTAGGATAAAGGATCCTTCAAAGACATAACGCTTACCATAAGGATGGAAGGTCAAAGGAATCTCGAGCCCTTGATCCTGAATGATGAGCTCCTGATCTCCATTCTCTAACACGAGAACCTGAGTAGGAGTTTGTTGGGTATCAAATAGCTTTAAAAAAGATTGCATCTGGGACCGTGTTAAATCTAGCTTCAAGAATAAATAATGAGTGGCTAACCGCTTAGCCATAGTATCTCTCTCCTAATTAACCGGATACCTATATTATATATCATTTGCCAAAGAACTGCTTGTGAACAGAGTGTGTGGATTTGCTTGGAGAGCGAATCTAGGAACAAATTTACTGAGGAGCTCGTAGAGATAAATAGAATCCTCACGATTTCTTTGTTTTGCTCTAATTCTCTCTATAAATGAAGAATGCAACACATTCCGCTATGTAGAAGAGAAGAATAGGTTGTTCAGAGGCAGGTGTTTGGTATGCATAAGCCCGCCCTTATAACTACATTTTCGAAAAGGGTACAATAGAAGTTTTCTTGTGTTAGGCTTTGCACGAAAAAAGTCTCTGCAAGCCCTTGATCGCTGGATAAATAGAGTGCCACTAACAGCTGTAAGCGTGCTAGAATAGGAGACAAAGAGAAAGAATGAGTACAGGGCATGGTCGAGAGTTTGAACGGCTGATTGAAACGATACCGGTGGGAATGTTAGTGACGGATGCCTATGCTAACATCACCCAAGTGAATCCTAAGTGCTGCGAATTACTCGGCTATACAAAATCGCAGCTCATAGCAAAAGGCTTGGTGAAAAGGATATGGGACTCATAAACGAAGATGGTACGCCGCTACATGTCCAGGACTACCCAATTAATCGCTGCATTCGTTCGAGGAGCCCCGTACAAAAGGTTGTTGGGATCACGCACCTTGCTACCCTTCAAACGATTTGGCTTTGGGTAGATACGCAACCGGTTTTTGATGAGAATGAAAAACTGGAGCGTATTATAGCTACGATTATAGATATAACGGACAGAAAACAACTGGAAGACCAAATGCGAAACGAGCAAGACTTTATTAAAACCATATTGGAAACGATGAATGGATTAGTTACAGTGCTGGATGCGGAAGGCAATATTGTTGGATTTAACCGTGCTTGCGAACGATCCACGGGTTATCAACTTGATGAAATACTAGGAAAAAACTATGGGATCAGTCCATTTTGCCTGAAGAGACGGAAAAGGTGAAGCAAGCATTCTTTGAACTGAAAGAGAAGCGGCTGCCCTCTGAGTTTGAGAACTACTGGGTGACCAAAGATGGATCTCTTCGACTGATTGCGTGGAGCAATAGCACCTATCATGATCCAAGTGGAGCTCTCCGTTACATTATTGGAACGGGTATAGACATTACGGAAAAAAGAAGGACAGAGGTTACATTAAAAGAAACAGAGAGCCTGTATAGGAGTTTTAGTGGAAGATTCGTTTACAGGGGTGTATTTATTTAAGCAAGATAGCACGCTTCAATATTTTAATCCTGAGTTTGCTACGGTATTTGGCTATACGCAAGAGGAGCTAAAGGATAAGTCGATTTTCGAGGTCATTCACCCGGAGGATCACGAGCTTGTGAGGAATAAGATTGAAAGACGAATGTCGGGAGAGGTGCGGAGTGTACGTTATCAGCTGCGAGGGAGAAGAAAAGACCAGAGTGTGATTGACCTTCTTGCCATGGGTGCTATAACCGTTTACAAAGGGGAGAAAACGATTGTAGGCTCTCTACTCGATATTACCGAGCTGAAGAAAATGGATGATCTCTTGCGTCAAACGGATAAGCTGCACCTGGTAGGTCAATTAGCTGCAGCCATCGCTCAAGAAATTCGAAATCCTTTAACCACTTTGCGTGGGTTTCTCCAATTCATGCAGCCCCAGTCCAGCCAAAAGGAATTCTTTGAACTCATGTTATCTGAGCTAGCCCGAATAAACGAGATTGTTGGGGAATTCTTACTTCTTGCGAAGCCCCAAGTTTCTCATATTGAGCCCCGTAAGCTCGAAGAATTGGTCCAACAGGTGATTTCCTTGCTTCAACCGGAGGCCATTATGCAAAATATCCAAATCCTGCTTCATTCGTTGCCGTTGATCCCTTGCGAACCCAACCAGATAAAGCAAGTGTTTATTATTTACTGAAAAATGCTATGGAGTCTATGCCAGCGGGAGACGAAATTGTAATCGATCTCCAGAGAACGAATGATTACCATGTTGTTGTACGGGTAACGGACCAGGGTGTTGGCGTACCGAAAGAACACATCTCCCGCTTAGGAGAACCTTTTTACACGACCAAGGAACAGGGGACAGGACTAGGGCTTATGGTTAGTCACAAGATTATTGATAATCATCGCGGCAGTATGCAATTTGAAAGTGAGTACGGGAAAGGAACAACGATCTCCATTAAGCTTCCGATCAGGAGGAGGGGTGCGCATAGATGGCCTCTCTTTTAATTCGCTGTTGGAGCATGATGACATAGAGGATATCAAAGAAAAACGTTGCGACATAGAGAAAGGTAAGCAAGGAAGAGTTCGGATAGAAAGAGTAGCTTACAATGGAAGCGAAAATCGTTCCTATTAACTTGAAAACAGCAATATACATGGATTGTCCTCTTAAATCATCCCTGCGCAGAAGCATGAAAACAAAAAGAATCGACATAAGGAGATTCAATCCATAAGCAGAGTAGCCGCCATCCCGATTGGCAAATTCGATGGCAATAAAATAATGTAAAGAGAAGGCAATTAGAAAAGCGCTAACGATTGTAGGCAGAAACCACTGATCGGCCAGGGGTTTTGGAAGATCATCTCTGGAATAGAGAATAAATTGATAAAGAATGATGATATCGAGTCCTAGCCATAGATAGATAATGTAGTTGGCTGGCGGGGCATGTGGAAAAAGAATGGAATAGATATATTCCCATGTGACATTTCCGCATAAAGCGGCAAAGGGCATCCCGCAACGCTTATCGATAAAACCCCTGTAAATGATCATCACATACGTTAGGATCCAAAATACCCCAACCATGAAAGTGAATAGTAACTCCAATTCGGGCGGGAGCAGATGCTGTCTAGTTAACCCCATGAAACCCCTCCTTATTGTCCATGAAGAAGCGATTACTTCAGTATACAAGAGAAAATAGGGAAATATGATCGATTCTTGTCCTAAACTTCTATTTTGAGAATAGATTGGTGGGAGGAGGGGAGAGTATGGATTGGAAAAGAGTTTGCTATTGTGGGCTTACTATGGCTGCTGGGGGAATGGTCTATGTTCTGGGGGATTCCCTTCCGGAAGCGATCCGGATTACGCTGGCTATTTTTGCTATTGCCTTGATCCTATGGTTGACGGAATGGGTTCCTTTTTTCGTCACTTCGTTTCTTATCTTATTTTTGGAAGTTGTTTTTCTCCAGCCCTCTCTCCAAGATAAAGGCAGTGAACTGTTTTTCGAGCCTTTTTTTAGTCCGGTTGTCACTCTTTTCCTCGGCGGATTCTCCCTCAGTTATGCGATCCATAAGTACAAGCTTGATCATGTGTTGGCTGTATGGCTGCTTCAAAAAAGCCAAGGGAAGCCAGAACGGCTCCTTAGTTTTCTTCTCGTGTTCAGTGCGGGCGTCTCGATGTGGTTTTCTAACACAGCCACCACCCTGTTACTCATGACACTGATGCTCCCGATCATCAAACAAGGTCTTTCACCTATGCTGACTCGATCGATTCTTTTGGTAATACCGATTGGATCAACCATTGGCGGTATGGCAACTCCCGTGGGCACACCGCCTAATGCCATTGCCATGGGCGTGTTGGTAAAGCAGCAGGTAGCGTTCTCCTTTTTGGAGTGGATGGTCGCAACGGTACCCATCTGTGTAATCACCTTACTCTTGGTAAGGCTTGGATTGAGTGTACTGTTTCCCTTAGAGAAAGGGGCTTCTTTACGCATTGAGCTTGCCGTGCAACAGCGCTTGGTTATAGAAGCATGGGGAGTGCTGGTGATATTTCTCATTACAGTCTCCTTGTGGTTAAGTGCCCCTTATCACGGTATCCCTGAAGGGGTCGTTGCCCTGCTTCCATTTATCCTATTGTTCATGTCGGGTCTATTACAGCCAAGGGATTTTAAAGAAATGGGCTGGGATACGTTGTTTTTAGTCGGGGGCGGAATGAGCCTTGGAGTGGCGATGAAGGAATCGGGACTAGTGGATTGGGTGGTTGTCGTTGTATCCGATGGACTCCTTCCTTTTTCTATGCTCATTGTATCCCTAGGTGTGCTGACACTGGCTTTATCAACGGTGATGAGTAATACAGGAGTTACAAGCTTAGTCATCCCCTTAGCCATCGTGCTAGGCAACGAAGGGACGATTTTATCTAGCGTCATTTTCATTGCGCTATCTTCATCTCTCGCCCTAGCATTACCTGTATCCACACCGGCGAATGCCATTATCTTTTCAACAGGATACGTAAGATCTGTGGATATGATGAAAATGGGAGGCTTTGCTTCGCTGGTTGGACTCCTTACTTTATATTTAGCTTCCGTCCTCTATTGGCCGTGGTTGGGGTAAGAATATGGCGGAATATGGTACAATAGCAGGGGGAAATTCCAAGAACATAACAACGGAGCGAGACAGAATGGACGAGCAAAGGACTAAAGAAATAGTGGAATCCATCGAGGAAGAGAATGATCTTAGCCAGGAACTGCTTGAACAAAGCCAACGCCGGAGGAGGCGCGTTAGACAAGTCGTATCCGTCGTGCTGGTGTTCGCTCTTATCGTCAATATCCTGGCGGTGTGGCCGCAGGTCGTCAAGTGGGAAGCCATGGACTTCCTTCGAACCTCGTACAGGCTATACAAGGATGAACAGATGCAAGCCAAAAAGCAAGCTGTGGTATCCGTGGTTGGACGTGATCGTAAGGGGACGGGTTTCGTAATTGATCCTTCTGGAATTGTAATAACGAATGATCATGTGGCTAAAGATGGGTCGGTCCTTTATTTGAATTTTGCCAATGGTGCTACTCTAGTGCCCAAGATCGAGCAGTCATTTCCTGAACATGATCTAGCGATCTTGCGAGTTGCAGCCGCTCCCTTACCTTCTCTCATACCGAATTACGAGTATGCATGGGAAGAAGGGGAGCTTGTCACATTTATCGGAAATCCGCTGGGCTTTCCTTGGGTGGCGAATGCAGGAGAGCTGATCGGTGAGATTCGAGTAAGAGATATAGAGCAGCCGGTCATGATGATCCGAGCTCCTGTTTATCAAGGAAACAGTGGCAGCCCTGTCTTTAATCGGGATGGCGAGGTGATTGGTGTCCTTTTTGCCACGTTTCCCCAAGGAAAAGAAACAGTAGGATTAGCGGTTTCTATCCGTCACTTGAAAGGCAAGTTAAACAGGTAAGATCATCGATCCTGAAGGCGCATGAGAAGTTCCAAGGACCGTGCTAGCGCAGGAAGGGTGCAGATACTAAAATGATTGTAGGGAGCATGTACGATGTCAAAGGTAGCCAAAACCAATGCTATGCGTTTATTGGACCAGAAAAAGATAGCCTATCAAGTTTTCACCTATGATTCCGAAGATGGAAGAATAGATGGTTTAGCTGTGGCTGAAAAAGTAGGGAAAGATCCTGTCGGAGTATACAAGACTCTCGTAGCTCAAGGGACAGGTGCAAATATTTATGTTTTCGTGATTCCCGTTGCCGATGAGCTGGATTTAAAGAAGGCCGCGAAGGCTTGTGGGGAAAAAAAGCTGGAGATGCTTCCGGTAAAGGATATTTTAAAGTGGACGGGCTATATTCGAGGGGGATGTTCACCAGTTGGCATGAAAAAGCTGTATCCCACTTTTATTGACTGCAAGGTGGAAGACTTAGATGTCATCATGGTTAGCGGAGGGAAGATTGGAGTTCAAGTGGAGTTAAGTCAACAAGACCTCTGTCGTGTCACAGATGCGAAGGTAGGGGATGTGGTGAAGGATCATACCTAACTCCAGCATTGTCTCCCCATTCAAGTTCAGAAGCTGGCTAGCCTTATTGGCTAGCCAGCATCTGTCCATCTACAAGTCCGTCACCGCACCTTTAGACGCGGAGGATACCAGTCTTGCGTATTTATTCAGCACCCCTTTTGGATAGCGAAGAGGAGGTTCTTTCCAATCCCTTCGTCTGTTGGCCATTTCTTCTTCTGAGACGTTCATGCTAAGCTCTTGGGTCTCACTATCAATGGTGATGAGGTCTCCGTCACGAAGGAGGGCTATCGGTCCGCCTACCTGAGCTTCAGGAGCAACATGGCCGACAACCAGGCCATGGGTTCCCCCGGAGAAACGGCCATCCGTAAGTAAGCCTACTTTTTCACCTAATCCTTTTCCAACAATAATCGCAGAGATGGAAAGCATTTCCGACATACCGGGGCCGCCCTTGGGGCCTGCATAACGGATGACAACGACATCGCCGGGTTGGATTTTGTCTTTTAAAACGGCATCCGTTGCTTCTTGCTCGGAATCGA
>JBEQAI010000083.1:0-11011 GCA_041640415.1 Ammoniphilus sp.
GTTTCCAATAGCAACCGTCCAATCGCCTACCCGAATTTGATCGGAATCTCCCATTTTAAGAACGGGGAGGCTTTGATCAGGGTCAATCTTTAGCACAGCCAAATCAAGCTCTGGATCTTGACCTATGATTTTAGCTTCATATTTTTTTTCCGCTCCGACAATATTCACGCGGATGGTTTGCGCTCCTTCTACCACGTGGTGGTTCGTCAAGATATAGCCATCTTTACTGATAATGAATCCGGAACCTAGCCCTTCTCTGCGCTGCTCCGGTTGGCTAAGTGGATAGTCTCCTCCGAAAAATTGTCGAAAGAATAACTCCCGTTCGGATAGAGAGGTTTTTTGGGCAGATTCCGTTTCGATTTTAACTACCGCTGGCCCGACCTCTTCCACCATTTTGGCAATGACATTCGTATTTTTGGATTCTAGAAAGGCAGCTTGCTGCACGGTGGATACAGGGGTGGAGGCATTGGACTGGCTTGGAATGGTTTTGGTTTGATCCTTGAAGTAGGAGGCATTCTCCACCCCTAACCAGAAGCTTCCTGTTAATAAAGTCCCTGCTAAAAATGAGAGCATGGCAGTTTTAATGGGTTTATTCGACATGGTTAATCCCTCCTGTTTTTTTACTATCTATCTTTATTAAATCCCTTCAACCTTAAACCAAGCTTAAAAAAAGATGACAATTTCCGTGTTTATGGCCCAGGCTTGTCATCTTTTTCCCATTTTCTTCATATCTTTTAGCAAAGTGTGGACAGGGACAAAGGAGGAAAGGGAATTTTGAATCGATACCTTGGATATTTATTTTTTTCCACAGGACTGCTTTCTGCTATGGTTCTGGTCAAGCTCTGGGTTATTCCCTTTACCTTATGGCGGCTATTCCCGCAAACCGATCTTGTTTCCAGGTTGTATGAAGTGATGATTATGGGATTTGGAGGCGTCACGTTTCTCCTTTTCATTGTATTGGGGTACTTAGGTAAGCATGTGTTTCATATAGATGTATCGAAACATTTACTTCTTCACTTCATGATCCAGCTTCCTTTTGGGCTTCATGCTCTTTTGCAAGAAGTGTCAGATGCACGTCCTCTGCTTGGGGTGGCGCGCGTGTTTGCGGAGGGATGGTGCGGTCTCATGGCAGAGCCGACAAGGCTGTTGTTTATGGTTTACCCTTGGACTGATATTTTTGCGATTATTGCAAGCTTTGTCTTTTTAAGCATCGGGCGAAGGATCGAAATTGTAGACGAGGATACTCGCTGGATCGGGCAGCGAAAAAACATGAAGGTGGGACGGGTATGAAAACATTGATTCGCGGGGCTACGCTGATCTATGCCGGAGGCCCAAAAGTCGAGGACGTCTTGATTCATAACGGCAAAATTCAAGAGATTAGAAACTGCATTCATCCGAGGGGAGGAGAACGAGTGATAGATGGGACATCCCACTATGTTCTCCCAGGGTTTATTTCGGAAGAGGGGACTGTAGATCACGGGGTAACGACGAAGATAAAGAAAGTCAGTTTGAATGAAACGGTTGAACCACGCATATGGACTCAAGATCAAGGGGAAGAGTGCATCGATTATGTGTATCGGGTTTCGGTGACTTCCCTGACGAAAGAGCTGCTGGAGAGTTTAGATCAGGAAAGGGTCAAAGTCGTTCGAGTAGAACAAAAGCTAGACTGGCAAATCTGGGAGGATCGGATTCGGCGTGCGGGGCTTGTCCTAGAATTGGATGAGGAGGAATACAAAGGCTTGTCTAATCTGTCGATTCCCTTCATTGTTCCATATGGCCGAATAAAGAAGGTCCAAAGATCCCGAACGATCCTAAAGATTACAGATGAAGGCAAGGAGTCATGGGCAAAGCAAGTGAAAAGGATGAATCCTTTGGCCATGAGATCCTATTGGTTGGAAGAACAGGAAACGTTGTTGCCCAAGTTAGTCAAAGAAGAAGAGATTACTCGATATTTATCTATTTTGGCTCATATTCGATCCCGTGTTCCGGCCAAGGCTTTTGGCGTCTATCCTACGAAAGGTGCATTGCGTGTCGGAGCCGATGCGGATTTAGTTTTATTTGAGAGGAGCCACCTGATAAACCAAGCGGGTACCGCATTAGCACCGAAGGTCATGAGAAAGGGAGAGTGGATAGAGCAGGGAGAGAAGGCAGGGAAATGTGAGATTTTAAGGGCTAACCAAACGTATGCTTATCGTTATTAACCCATGTTTATATCTTCCAATGATGACAGCCTTCCGTCATAAATTGGAAGATATATTTTTGTTTTTTTTGCAGGAAAATGGCGGGATGTGACGAATTTGATGAATTAGAGGAAATAAGGATCAATCGAATCATCCTTTTCACATAATTGTTGAAACCTTTTTGCTTCAAGATACGTCATAATGAAGTAGAGAGAACAACGCATGAATTGTTCAGTTTGCCAGGGGGGTTGGAGAGAATGATGACTGATTCACAATTGATCCGTGAAATTAAGGATGGCCAGGTAGAATACTACTCTGAGATTATAAAACGCTACGAAAAAAGACTTCTAGCTTTTATTGTACATATGCTAAACAATACCCACTTAGATCATATGGCCGAAGATCTCTGTCAAGAAACCTTCTATAAAGCGTTCCGCAGCTTACAATCCTTTCGAGATGTGGAAGCTTCTTTTTCCACGTGGCTATATACGATAGCCCGCAATACCGTATTAAGTGAACTCCGTAAAAGCCGCAATTCTGAAGTCTATATTGAAGACAGCAAGGTGGACCCAATTACTTCTATGGATCGCCTGCCAGAATATGAACTCCTCCGAACAGAAAGAGAGAGACTTGTACGCTTAGCGATTGAGAGTTTGCCGGAGAAACAGCGCCATGCTTTAATCCTAAGAGAGTACGAGGATAAAGATTACAAGGAGATTGCTGATATATTGGATTCTACGGTTAGCTCCGTCAAGTCCCTTCTTTTTAGAGCGAGGAGCAGCATTAAGACTCAGTTGGAATCTTATTTTTCTGAAGCTCAATGGGAGGAAGCCAAGGGGATGACCAATACATGAGATGTTCGGATGCCATTCATTTGATGGCAGGCTATGTCGATCAGACACTACCCGAGCATTCGATGAAGGCGATGAAGCAGCATCTTCAGAATTGCCAGGACTGTAATATGGAGTATATCATCTGGAAGGAGAGTAGTAAGCTTTTTCAGATGGACTTTTCAAGCCTGCCAATACCGGAGACGGCTCCCTCCCTCTCGGAAGGAGTGATGGCTCGCTTAGCCCGAGAGGATAAGTGGACCTTTCCTATAACTGCACACGTATTTGCTATTTCTCCGGCTGTTAAGAGATGGTTGACGACGATGTCGGTTATTTTCCTTCTTGTGTTTGGGGTTCTTGCATATAGTACGTTCCACTGGGAGCAAACGACAGCTACCGAGCAAGGCCAAGTCGAGTGGAAGGAACTGTCGTCATCTCGAATGGTGATCGGCTTGGATCAACTGGTCGCGAATTCTTCTCCTAAGGGGGAAGATACAGATATCAGGTACAAGCTCATTGCAAGTATCGGAGATCCGTTGAACTTGGATCATAGCTCGTACTCACCTCCTAATAAGGGTTTAGTTGCTGCATTTTTAGGAATAATGGTTACGGTAGTAACAATGAGCTGGTTATCGAGAGCATAATTACAAGTCAAGCCGTTCTTAAGTTTTAGGACGGTTTTGTCGTTTTTAAGGGGGAATGTACATGTACAGTGGAATCTATGACCAGATTGATCAAGCGATGGAGAAGATACGAGGAGGACAAGTGAAAGAAGGCTTGTCGATTCTTCAGTTTCTAATGGGACAAGCGGAAGGTCAACCGGATCTGCAGCTTGAATTGGCTGATGTTTTTTATGATTTAGGCCATGTAGATACGGCTCGAACTATGCTAGAGGAATTAGAGAGGCATTTTGACGAGCTGACCACAGACATGCAGATTGAAGCTAGAACGCTTAAAGCCGAAATCATGATTGATCTGGGCGAATTGGATGAAGCGATCGATGAGCTTTTCTCTTGCATTGATCTCGAGCCCGATTATACAAGAGCTTCTCTGCTTCTTGCAGATATCTACCTCATGCAGGACTTGCCAGAAATCGCTTGCCGACATCTTGAAAATATATTGGATCTTGAGTCAGACCAAGAAGATGTGAGATTGATCCTTAGTGACTTATATCTTCAGCTTGGAGAACTAGAAAAGGCACAAGCCCACTTAGACCAATTGATTGGAACGGAGCTTGAAGGGCAGGTAAGGCTGGTGCAAGCGAGATTATGGAGCCAAATGGGAAATTTTGAGGATGCCTATAGACAATTTCTACAATGTTGGACAACAGACCCGACTTCTGACGCACTATTCGGCCTTTCTGCTACGGCGCTGCAGCTCCAGCAGCCTGAAGAAGCAGCCCAGTATGCAGAGGAGCTTCTGCAGCTAGATGCGAGTCATGTCGGCGCCTATCAGGTCCTTGCTGAGGCTTTTCTTAGCATCGAGCGGGAGGACGAGGCTAGACAAGCCCTGTCGAAAGCTCTGGACCTGCAGGACCAGGATGAAGCGATTCTGCTCAAGCTTGTGGAGGTCACGTATGCACAGGGAGATCTCGAGGCAGCCAGGAACTATGTTAAGCAATTGCTTTTAGTAAACGAAGAGCATGAAGTTGCATTGGATTGGCAGGAGCGATTACAAGGTCAAGTGAACTAAAGTATAAAGAACACAAACCGCTTCGTGGCTGTTGGCTACGTTTGAAGCGGTTTGTTTTTTTCTATCTAAATCTAATTTGAATAAATTACGTTCACTCAGGGTATAAGGGATCGTGAGAACGGTTAATAATGGAGCTAGGAGGAAGGGAGGGAAGCAGACATGAGGCTCGCAGAAATGCTAAGCTATGCCGACATCGATCAGCTTCACCAATTGGCGAGCACCTATGCTTGTGAATGTAACATCAATTCTAAAAATGAACTTATCCAATCTTTACTTACCTCAATTAAGAGGGACTCAAACATTACAGATCAACTCGAGACGCTGAAGAAGGAAGAGCTTCATTTTTTGATGTATATCGTATTTGATTCGAGAACAAGCTTTACGCTTGAAGACCTTAGGGCAAAAGCCAAGTTTTCCTATATTCAAGAGTTAGACCGGGATACATATAGGAAACTGGTTTCGGTGGCTTTGAAGAAAGGCTGGATTTTCAGGGGCTTATCAAAGAGTGCAGGATCTTCCTTCCAAGTCCCTGAGGATATGAGACAACGCTGGGCACAGGTCATCTTGGGAATGGAGCTGGGGGATCAGCCTAGATACAAAGAACCGAGTTTTTATCGTGATGAGGGGTATGCTCTGGTTCAAGATCTTCAGCAGCTATTGACTTACATCGAAAGGCATCAGCCTCCCCTTACGTCAGAGGGTGTCATTTATAAGCGCAATCAACAGCAAATCATGGAACTGATGGCCGTTCAAGAAGAGCTGGTTGAAAAAGGCGGTTGGAGATTTGGCTATGGAAGGCATTTTCGGGAATACCCAGATCGTTTTTCTCTGCTTTATGACTTTTGCTACTATAGAGGGTATCTAAAGGAAGAACCGGGAGCGAGTCTTTGGTTGACCCCACAAGCAGAAGAAGCCCGGCAGCTTCCTCTTGAGGTTCTGTCTACTGAATTGTACAAGTTCTGGCTCAGGGTCTATAAAAGACCGATTAGTGGACTGCCCATGTTTGCCCGCCTGATAGGGAAAGCAGCGGAAGCATGGGTAAGAGAAGAGGTCTTGGTTGGGATGCTACGTACGAAGATTCGATCATATTATTACGATAAAGAAGAAAGTATTGCAAGAAATCGAATTTTAAAGATGATGGTTCACTTGGGACTGCTCCGTAAAGGGTTGCTGGAAGAAGAGGTCTGGGGCTTTCAAACGACGGAGATTGGCAGGAATCTTTTAGAATCCGTCGAAGGGTATGTAATGAAGGATATTGTTTTAGATCGAAGAGTCGATAAGCCTTAATTATAGAAATCGGAATATTATGAACTCAGTTCGAGGAGGTTCTGTTTGTGGGTGAAGCAGCTGTATCCGTATCTGCCAAAAAAGAATTTATTCGCTGGTTCTTGACTAAATATCAATTGAAGAAGAAAGAAGGCACATGGCTGTTCAATTATATGTTGTCGGATGAACGCCTATTAGAGAAAGTCCACTTCACGGATGATCTTCGCAACCGGGATAAAACCATGATCATTTCAACGATTTGTTCACAGGCGACTCCTTTCCAATTCCAGAAGCAGGCTAAGATTTACTATGATGTGGAAAGAGCCTTTCATGACGTTCGACTAAACCCAGAAGAAGATGTGTACATCTCCCTTTATTTTAAAGATCGGCTTTTATGTCCACAGTATCTTGCGGTATTGGAGGGAAGACCCATGGAAGGGCAACGTGTCACACAGGAGGATGTGATGAGTTTGATCGCGGAGATCGTGATGGATAAAGCGATAAGAAAGCAACGGCTAATGAAGCTCTATGCAGAAATCGACCACTCTCTTCAAGAGGGAAATTCAGATCAGTTTTTCGCTCTCTCAAGTGAGTGGAATGAGCTTCGAAAGCTGGAGTTGGAGCTGGAGAGTTGACAACCTCGTATAATTCCCTGAAAATACTCATGTAATGAAAACTCGGGTACCCCGAGTTTTTTTCTGCATTACGAACTCTTTAAACAGTTAAGGAGGACACTTCTTATGAGATGGACATTGGAAGATATGAAAACCTATGAAGGGGCAAAGGAATACATTGATACCGCTTTGATTCCCATCTATTATCTTTCCCCTAATGAGCTAGGTGTGGCCAAAGTGCAGGAGCAGAGATGGATAGAAGAAATTTGCATATACGCCGAGAGGCAGCTAACGGGAAGAATGGTTTTGTTCCCCACCTTTTACCTTTTGCAGGGCTCTGAGAGTATCCCACACTTTCAGGCTGATTCTTTTCCGCATGTTCTTTTTGTTACAACCGAAGCAACTTTGGAGAAAAGTTTAGCAGGATTGAATATTTCTACTTATCTCTTGGATCGGAAGGAAGATGAAGAGGATCTTACGGTGATGGTAAAGGAAGGGAAAAAATTGACGCAAAAAATAATGGAGCTGTGGAAAAAATAGGTTTTCTTGGTATTGCCCAAGGTTTGGAAGGACAAACTATCAATGGAAATGGCTTATTGGCAAGTAAGTTGAAGAAAAGGTGTCAAGAGAAGACATAAAATGTTCACAAAACCTTTTCAAACTTGAATAGTTTGTATGTCGTGTACAAGATAGTCTTGACACTCTTCGTTCTATTTCGCTATCATTGAAATGTCCTAGTTTCAGTGTGTATTATTCTGTGGTCCGTACGGACTTTTTCAATTAGAAGGATAGGAGGTCAGAGAGAAATGAGTAAGAAAGACATTTCCAGGCGGACGTTTTTGAACTACATGCTCATGGGTACTGGCGGCTTCTTAGCTGCAGGGATGATTACCCCTATGGCTCGCTTTGCCTTAGACCCTGCCCTGAAGGCAGATGCAGGCGAAGGCTCCATGGTACCTGTTACGACAGTAGATAAGTTAACGAACGAGCCGCAACGCTTTGACTTTAAAGTCAAAGTGACAGATGGTTGGTACAAGACTGAAATTCCATTGTCCGCTTGGGTGTACACAGAAGGGGACAGCATTATTGCCTTGTCGCCGATCTGTAAGCATTTGGGCTGTACGGTTCAATGGAACACCGAGCCAAGCAAGCCAAATAACTTCTTTTGCCCGTGTCATTTCGGTTTCTACGAGAAGAACGGGAAGAATGTTCCCAATACTCCTCCACTAGCGCCGCTCGATAAGTATGCGTATGAAGTGAAGGAAGGGAAATTATATCTTGGTAAAGTAGAACCAAATCCTGTTTAGGAGGGGCGTAAACTAGATGATTAAGCAAATCTACGACTGGGTCGATGAACGCCTCAATATTACGCCAATGTGGCGCGATATCGCCGATCATGAGGTGCCTGAGCACGTAAACCCAGCGCATCACTTTTCCGCGTTTGTATATTGTTTTGGTGGATTGACCTTCTTTATTACTGTTATTCAGATTCTTTCTGGTATGTTTTTAACGATGTATTATGTCCCGGATGTCATCAACGCCTATGAATCCGTACGTTACTTACAGAACGAAGTCGCATTCGGCGTAATCATTCGTGGTATGCATCACTGGGGTGCCAGTCTTGTTATTGTTATGATGTTCCTACATACTTTACGTGTGTTCTTTACAGGATCCTATAAGCATCCTCGTGAGTTGAACTGGGTAGTAGGGATGTTGATTTTCTTCGTAATGCTAGGTCTTGGATTTACCGGATACCTTCTTCCTTGGGATAACACTGCTTATTTCGCAACAAAGGTAGGGGTAGAGATTGCGGCTACGGTACCTTTCATCGGTACATTCATTAAGCATCTATTAACTGGTGGAGAAATTCTTGGTGCTCAAACGCTTGCTCGCTTCTTTGCGATTCATGTATTCTTCTTGCCAGGTGCGTTGTTAGGGCTTCTAGGGGCACACTTTATCATTATTCGTAGACAAGGTATTTCTGGGCCTCTATAAAATCAAACTATTACAAGAAGTTTACGTAAAATCGCTAAGAGGGGGGTACATGGAGAATGGCAAAGCAAGATAAAACAATAGAATACGTCGGCGATTCACGGGTTCCTGCCAAACGCGAACCCAATATCTCGCCTTCCTATTCAGAATTTCCAGGAAAAAATGAGCCGTTCTGGCCTAACTTTCTACTTAAAGAATGGATGGTAGCAGCGGTTGCATTAATGGGCTTCCTGATTTTAACGGTAAGTCATCCGTCTCCTTTGACGGATAAAGCAGATCCGACGAATACGGATTTCACTCCGCTTCCAGACTGGTACTTCTTATTCCTTTTCCAATTGTTGAAGTATCCTTGGGCAGCTGGAGATTGGGTATTAATTGGTATCTTAGGGATCCCGGGACTAATGTTCGGAGGCTTGCTATTAGCTCCGTTCTTGGATCGCGGACCTGAGCGCCGCTGGACAAAAAGACCAGTATCTTCTGGTTTGATGTTCATTGGTATTATTTCCATCGTGTACTTGACTTGGGCAGCTATGGATGAGCATCATGCGAAACATCCTCCTAAGGAGAAAGATGCTAGTCATGCAGCTCCGGCTCCAGCCCCAGCTCCAGCTGCGACTGATCATCCAGGTGCAGAGGTTTGGGCCAAGCAACAAACTTGTCAAGCCTGTCACGGTGTAGATATGGCTGGCGGTGGCGGTCCTGCATTATCGCAGGTTGGCGCACACCTTTCTGCTGATGAGATTAAGGACGTTATCGTCAATGGACGCGGTGCCATGGCTGGCAATATGTTCAGTGGATCTGATGAAGAGCTTGATCAATTAGTAGAGTATTTGGCAAGCTTGCAATAAAAGAACGAGCTGACTGTTTTCGAACAGTCAGTTTTTTTCGTTCAAGGTGTATATTCTTACTCGATCCTGTCATTCCTAGTATAAAAGAATGAAGGATGTTACGGAGGATACGATGACTACGGCATACCAATGGTTGATGGGGTCCTTGAGGCAGTCTTGGTTTTTATGGTCCCTTATCGTGATTAATTTTTTGGGCTCTATCTATGGTTTCTACTGGTATAAGGATCAATTGGAGCAAACGTACCCGGCCTGGCTGCGAATTTTTGTCCCGGATAGTCCAACAGGCAGTATCTTGTTTACTTTCTTTTTGATTGCCTTGCTAATCGGAAGAAGTATGCCTACTCTTGAGGCTTTTGCGGCAGTGACCAATTTCAAATACGGGGTCTGGGCCGTAGCTGTTATCCTAGGTGGTTGGGCGATGGGAGGGCAAAAGCAATGGACTGACTATATGCTGATGTTCTCACATGCAGGAATGGCGATCGAGAGCTTACTCTATGCAAGATTCTATTCGATTCGTTTCCACCACATCCTAGCAGTAGGGATTTGGACCATTTGGAATGACTGGATGGACTATATGCTAGACATTCATCCCTGGTTGCCGAGAGTCCTGAATCCTTATACGCCGACCATTGGTTGGTTAACCTTCGCCCTCAGCTTGTTTTCATTGGGTCTCATTTACTACTTGGTCCAAAAAAATAGAAAAATGGTCTAATCTTGTCCAGCCTCCCATAAGATGAAGGTAGAATTGTGTCCTAGGAAATAGGGGTACACAAAAAGGGAGGGTTTGCGTTGGATAAGAAGTTTTTTTTGTTTATGATAACCATCCTCCTGATGGTATCAACTATACCTATGCTTGCATCAGCTGAGACGGCCGAATCCCCCCAACAGCTTTTGCTCAAGGATCTAGACCGTTTATCTCAGGAAGCTCTAAAGTTGACGGAAGAAGGACAGTTTGAGGCGGCGAAAGCGAAGCTCGACGAACTGGCTCAGCGGTTTACACAAGTTGATTTAAATCAAAGCGTAAGTATGAAAGCATTAGAGCTCGCTTCGCACTCTATGGTTAAAGGAAAGTTAGCTTATGCGAATGCTTCGTTGGATAAAAATGAAGCTTTGTGGCATGCAACACAAATACGAATCTTAGTCGATGCATTAACCCATCCCAATCAGCCGATCTGGAAGGGATTCCATATGACTTATTTACAACAAATTAGCAAGATGATGCACCACTCCGAGAGAGAAGAGATAGATAGCCTGAACAAGTCTCTTCAAGAGCATATGAAGCTTTATTTAATCCTGAAGCCTGCAATTGCTGTTAATCATAATCCATCAACTATGGATAAAATGGATTCCTTGTACAATTTGCTTCAGCAAGAATCTCACCAGGAAAAAGTAAATTGGGGGATGGTTGAGGCCTCACTTGTTCAATTAAAAGAACTAACGGAAAACCTGTTTCTTGGACAGGAGGATCCCACTTTTGCCTGGTATATCAGTAGCAATTCACCTGTAGCGATGATTACGCTAATCGGATTAATCTTACTAACGGTTCTTACCTATGTGGGGTGGCGAATGTATATGGGGCAAAGATATAG